>NZ_JAOQKJ010000040.1:0-383 GCF_025567405.1 Suilimivivens aceti
CAAAGGCAGATCGGAAAGATCCATATCACAGCACAGAAGACACTGCAGGGAATCCTTCCCGAGAAACGGGGGATCCGGATGGATGTGGAGATTCTGGAAGGGGAAGATCAGGAATCAGGCGTGAATATTTATGATCTGGAGCCCCATCTGAGAAAGGATATGAATGTGCCAAAGCACAACCGGTTTTATCAGGCAGTGATCGACAGCAGACAGCTTGCCAGTGGGGATCGGGAGTTTGATAAGCTGCCAAATCTCTATATTGTGACGATCCTGAATTATGATATTTTCGGAAAAGGATACATGAAGTACTGTGTACATAATCACTGTGAAGAAGTGCCGGAGGTCGATTATGAAGACGGGCTGACCTTTTTGTATTTTAATAC
>NZ_JAOQKJ010000041.1:0-315 GCF_025567405.1 Suilimivivens aceti
TTTAATTGAGGAGTATCGTTTTAATAAAAATACTCTTTCAAAATATTTAGAAATAACTGAAGAAACAATAGATGGAGTAGTAATGGGCAATGTGGAATGTTTGCCAGATGATCCTGCATTGCGTCTTAAAATACTTAGTAAAGCAGGATTTCTGTATTTTGGAGCGATTGAAGATAAGGATAAGCAATTAAGCGGTTTTTTGGAAGTGCTTGTTTCCTATCATGGCATATCCAAGCTAACGATAGCAAAAATGGCTGATGTTGAGGAACAGGATATTGACAGGCTTTTAGCCAATCCGCCAGAAAAAGTTGAAAT
>NZ_JAOQKJ010000005.1:0-283444 GCF_025567405.1 Suilimivivens aceti
ATCCTGAGCCAGGATCAAACTCTCAATTAATAGTTTTCTCCTTAACCCGGATCAACATCTGGTTGATCCTATCCGTCTATCTGATCTTAAATCAGATGACTTACTGTTAGGTTTGCTTTCGCTTGTTTTCGACTATTTCTAGTCCTCTGAATCTTCTTCAGAGCTTTGTCCTCTCGGACTTTCTCATTTAGAATTTTCAGGGTTGCATTACTGTTTATTTGTCAAGGTACGTGCAAAGCGGGATTTTGTATGAAGCATTTCCCAAAAACCTGCATCGCAGGTCTGCTTCGCATTCGTTGCTGTGTCTCTCAGACGCAACTCTGATATAATATCATGTGTTTCTGTCTGTGTCAACACCTTTTTGAGATTTTTTATTTTTGTTTTTCTTCTCAGAAAAACCTCCCTTCCGTCACGCCGGATCTCTTACCAGCTCTTTCAGACGGTGGAATTTGATTATAGCACCTGTCCCAAGTTCTTGTCAACAAATATTTACATAAAATATAGGTTGTTTTTACAAGTCCGGGCGAAAAATTTGGAAGCACCAACTCTGGCACTTCCAGGACTATTGGTAGCTAAACGGAGAAAGAGGGATTTGAACCCTCGCGCCGCGTGAACGACCTACACCCTTAGCAGGGGCGCCTCTTCAGCCTCTTGAGTATTTCTCCATAATCTGAATTGCTTCCCACTACCAATATTTTATTGTGCATCTTTACGACGCAAAAGTTATTATACCTAAGCCACTATCGTTTGTCAACTTCTTTATCTAGTGTTTTTTGAGAAAAAAATACTAGATAAAGTAGAGAGCGGAATGCACAGGAAATATACTCCTGTGCACCGCTTCTTTTTCCATTTCTATTGAATAATTTCAAAAGATTCCACCTCATCCAGACCAGCAAACAAATTCACAATCTCTTCCTTACTGTATCTGGCGGGAATCAGCACCTGACAGCGGACCTGAAAAACATTTTTTCCTTTACGTTCCCACTTGAACTGACTTATGGATATATTATAACCATTCAATTCACTACTAATTTTACCAAAAGCATCTTTTTCATTAGACACCAGAAATACAACCCTGGCTCTCGTAGCCTGCTTTACTACCCAAAGATCCTTATGGCATACAGTCTGGATCAGAACAACAAGCAATGTAGTTCCAATGCTGATTGGATACATACCGGCTCCTACAGCCATTCCCACACCTACTGTAACCCAGGCACCAGCCGCTGTGGTAATTCCGCTTACATAGCCCTGCTTTCCAATAAAGATAAGGCCACCACCCAGTATACCAATTCCAGTGATAATACCTGCCGCAACACGGGAAACGTCCCAGGAAGCCCCATCAATCCCAATAACATCCATAAATCCATATTTTGATATGATCATCATCAGTGCCGATGCCAGTGCAATCATAATATGAGTTCTGGTTCCGGCCACTTTGGTACGAAGCTGCCTTTCCAGTCCTATAATACCACCGCACAGACAGGCAAGAATGATCCTGACAAAGAAAGGTAGCTGCTCCATCAGAAAATTACCCATTCGTTACCCCTCCTTTATCCAGATACCTGATTTCTTCTATTATATAATGTGTACATCACAGGTATCAAATCTGACAAAGGCTTCTTCTCCAACCCGATAAATCCTCTTATGCTTGGGGTTAAAGTCTGTGATCTTAACAAGAGTATCTCCTGCCATTACATGGTAATTCTGATATTCACCCATAAAGCAGCTCATCACAACCTTGCAGGGAAGCTGTCCTTCCGGTGCAAGTACAGCTGCTTCCGGCCGCAATACAACAGTACAGTCACTTCCAACCTCAAAGCTTCCTATATCATCTACCTCTACGTCATGATTATCAATAGACAGCACTCCCTTTTCACCGTCCTTCTGTACAAGCCTGCCTCGCAGGAAGTTCGCTTCTCCGATAAAGTCTGCTACAAACTCATCGGCAGGGTGATAGTAAATCTCCTGTGGTGTACCGATCTGTGAAACAACTCCCTTATTCATAATAATGATCTGATCTGAGAGAGCCATGGCTTCACTCTGATCATGAGTAACATAAACCGCTGTAATCCCCACTCTCTGCTGGATATTTCTGATCTCTGTTCTCATGGATACACGAAGCTTGGCATCCAGATTGGAAAGAGGCTCATCAAAAAGCAGAACACTCGGCTCTACTACCAGCGCTCTTGCCAGTGCAACTCTCTGCTGCTGTCCACCGGAAAGCTGGTTTGTCATACGTCCTTCCATACCACTCAGTTCTACAAGATCCAGGATCTCCATAACCTTGTCATGGATCACCTTTTTATCCAGCTTACGAAGCTTCAGACCATATGCTACATTGTCAAATACATTATAGTGAGGAAACAGTGCATAGCTCTGGAATACCATCGCTGTATCACGTTTGTTGGGCGTCAGTTCATTAATAGGCTGATCTCCCAGATAGATTTCTCCCTCATCCGGGCTCTCAAAGCCGGCAATCATTCGAAGGGTTGTAGTCTTTCCACAGCCGGAAGGTCCAAGCAGGGTAACAAAGCTGCCTGGCTCGATCACCAGATTGGCATCATCCACAGCTTTAAAGTCTTTTCCTGTTTTAGGATCCTGATATATTTTGGAAATATGCTCCAGACGGATTCCTTTGGATTCTTTCAGCATATTATTTTTCCTCCTTTATCTTTTTACTTGTGCCAAAGAACCGGATAAACAGGTTCATCAGCAGAACCGACAGATATACAATAGCGATCAGGATTGTCGCGTAGGCGCATGCCACGCCATAGTAACCTTTTTCTGCGAACTCATTGATCTGACAGGTGATCAGCAGGAACTGTGGCGTTACAAGCAGAATGATCGCACTGATCGCAGTAATGCTGCGCACAAATGATGTTACCAGGCCACTGAAAAACGAATCCTTAATCAGTGGAAGCGTTACTGTTGTAAATACTCTTCCGCTTCCCGCTCCCAGATCATAAGCAGATTCCTCAATGGATTTGTCAATCTGTCTCAGGGCGGAAATACCACTTCTTGTTCCAACAGGAAGACTTCTGACGATAAATACAATGATCAGGATAATTCCGGTTCCATAAATACCACTGAGGACACCTGTATGGAAAATTCCATTTGCATAGCCTCTGATATAACCAATACCAAGAACCGTTCCGGGAACCGCCATGGCAAGCATAGAAACAAATTCAATAAATCCCTTGGATCTGAATTTTTTCTTTACTACCAGATAAGAAATCACCATGGAAAGCAGGGCTGTGATCGGCGCCGCGATCACTGAAAGCAGGAAGGAATCCTTAAACGCCTTCAGTCCACTGTATTTAAAGAGATAATCAAACCACTTAAAGGTCAGTGAATAATCCCGTCCCCACAGCTTAAACAGCGCACCAAAAGGAATCATGATATACATGATGATAACAAACAGTGCTACAAGACAGCAGATCAGTGTAAGAGGAATGGTTACACTCTTATCCTCGATCAGCATTCTTGCTCTGGATGCTTTACCCGTCAATGTAGCTGCTGTCTTTCTTTCCAGATAATATTTCTGGATAAAGAAAAGGATCAGTGTCAATGAAAGTAATACAACTGACATCGCTGCAGCACCTGTAGAATCATAGGATCCTGTTACCTGCAGATAGATGGTAGTTGCCAGCGTATCATAATCACCACCGATCAGCATCGGGTTTGCGAAATCCGCAACTGACTCAATAAAGGTTACAAGGAACGCATTTCCAAGACCTGGCAGAAGCAGCGGCAGGGTAACTGTCGTAAATACCTTCATCCGGGAAGCACCTATATCACGGGCAGCTTCTTCCAGCGATGGATCTATATTTTTCAGAAGTCCCTTCAGCATCAGATAACAGACTGGGAAAAAGGTCAGTGTCTGAACGACTACAATTCCTTTTAATCCATATACATTGGAATCATATATGTGAAGGAGCGAACGGGTAATAATTCCACTCCGTCCAAACAACATAATAGTCGATAAGGATAATACAAAAGGCGGTGATACAACCGGAAGCAGTGATACAACATTAAACAGCTTTCCTACTGCTTTGTTTTTTATTTTTACATAAACATCTACATATGCAAAAAGAAGTCCGATTGCCGTAGAAAGAATTCCTGTCAGAAGTCCAAGCACCAGGGTATTGGAAAACGCAGTCCGGAAACGCTTCATGCTGAGAACTCTCTGGAATACGGAAAGCGTGAGCTTTCCTTCAGTATAAATACTGTCAATTAAAAGAACAAACAACGGATATACAATAAATAATACAAGGAAAATGAGCAGAATACTGATCATTCCTACCATAACCGGATCAGAAAACAGTTTTTTTCGATCCAGTTTTGCACTCTTACTTTGGGCAGCCATCTGTTTTCCCCTTTCTGATAAAAAGAGGGAGATGGTACAGACACCATCTCCCCTGATTTTGTTAATTACTCGGTCAGGAATCTGCTGCTGTCGGCATTTTCAGAAGAACCGTTTGTTACTGCATTGAAGAAGTCTTCTACATAGGTAGCTGTGTTCTGTTTCGCATCTTCAAAGTCGTAATCAATCACATTGTCAGGATCAAGTCCGAACTGGGTTGCTTCTTCAGGCTGCTCTGCATTGTCGATAACAAGGAACTGATAGGACTCGTTCTCTTTTGCAATATTTACGCAGTCAGGCGATAATGCATATTCAACCCAGAGCTTTGCAGCATTTTCATTCTTGCAGCCCTTGAAGATTGCTGTTGCACCAATTTCATAGCTGGTACCTGATGCAGGGATGATCAGATCGATATTGTCATATCCGGAAAGGATCTGTGTAATGCCATCATGTAAGAAACCGATTGCGATAACGCATTCGCCAGGTCCTACCATCTTGGATGGGCCAGAGCCGCTCTTAGTATACTGATATATATTCTTATCAAGCTCCTTGAAGTACTCCATTGCCTCATCATGACCCTTCATCTGAACCATGGTGTTAATGACCAGCTTTGCTGTACCTGCTGTGGATGGATTGGACATTCCGATCAGCCCCTTATACTCAGGCTTTAATAGATCATCCCAGTCCTTTGGCTCCTCAAGGCCAAGTCTGTCAAGCTCTTCTTTGTTTACCATAAATCCAAGGATACCCTTGTAAATTCCATACCAGTTTCCATCCGGATCCTTGTATGTATCAGAAATCAGATGGGATGCATTCTGTGCCTGATAAGGCTCAAGCAGTCCTGCTGCTACCGCTTCATTATAAGGATCTGTTGTTCCTCCGAACCATACATCTGCGGAAGGATTTCCTGCTTCCTCTTCAATCTTGGTATAAACCTCGCCGGTAGAAAGTCTCTGATAATCTACCTGAATACCATACATTTCTTCAAATTTCTGACATGCTGCTGAAAGATAAGCTTCCTCGCAGGAACCATATACAGTAAGCTTTCCTTCTGCCTTAGCTGCTTCAATCAAAGCATCCATTCCGGAATCACTGCTCTCTGTGGTTTCCTCTGCCGCAGTATCTGTTGTTTCTGCCGCAGCAGTCTCCTGTGTCTCTTCTGCCGGCTTCTCCTCTGTTGCCGCGCTGCCTGAGCTTCCGCATGCCATCAGTGACATGGTCATCGCTGCTGTCAGGATTGCGGCCAGCGCCTTTTTGCCCTTTAACTGTTTCATAAATGAATCCTCCTTTTCCGGGAGCTGTTCTTTAGGCCGCTCCCACTTTTGTTCATATGTAACAAAAAATTCATTGATTGTATTTATATTATATAAATACTACACAAAACTGTATACTGGACAAAACGCATATCCTTTTAATTATTCTGACATTTTAATCTCTGTATCTGTCCTGATATTCTGATGGGGATACTCCTATCAGCTTTTTAAAGGTGACACTGAAATAAGTGATATCCTTATATCCCACCATTTCCGCTACCTCATAAATCTTATATCTATGATCCTTCAGGAGCTTCTTTGCCGCCCGCATACGACACTGCGTCAGATAAGACAGGAAGGTAAAGTCTGTTTCCTTCCTGAATAAATGGCTCAGATGTCCCTCACTGATCGCGAGGCTCTCTGCCACAGACCTGACAGAAATATTGGGATTAGCATAATTCTCATCAATATAAGAGACTGCATCCATGATATATTTGCTCTTATCCCCCTTGATCAGACTGCATTTCGGATTTTTTTCCTCTGTTTCTGTTCTTTCTTTATTCTGCTTCAGGATACGCTCTACTGCAGCTTCCAGCTCTCCGTCTGAAAACGGCTTCAGCAGATAATCTGCAGCTCCCAGCTTTATCGCTTGCTGAGCATAGGAAAACTCTCCATAAGCTGTCAGAAAAATAACCACTGCATGATTTCCCTCCTTCCGCAGGCTTTCCACCATTTCAATCCCGCTCTTTTTGGGCATACAGATATCTGTCACGATCACATCCGGGTGATATTTATGTACTGCTTCAATTCCTTCTTCCCCATCTCCGGCCGCACCTGCTACCATACAGTCGATCCGGGACCATTCTGTTCCGTGTACAATCCCTTCCCGTACAAGCTTCTCATCTTCAACTACAACTACTTTATACATCCTTCTCCCCTTTTCTGACCGGCAATGTCATGTAAATACAGGTTCCTGCCCCTTCTTCAGACTCTGTATACAAGCCATAACCATCCCCATAATTCAGCCTTATGATCTCATTGACATTATAATACCCGATACTGTGTCTTTCTTCTCCCATTCTGTGCTGCTCTGAAGTATCTTCCTCGCAGTGATTCAGCTTCCACACCTGTTCCCTGCTCATTCCAACACCGTCATCATGGATCCGGATCTGGAGAATTTCTTCCCCTGTCTGTCTTGCCTGTACCATAACCCTTCCATTTTCTCTTCCTCCAAGACCATGGATGATCGCATTCTCTATAATTGGCTGCAGAATCTGCTTAGGCACCAGAAGAGCTGCCAATTCATCCGGCAGATCCACAATAAATTCAAATTTATCTGCAAATCGGATTTCCTGAATCTGGACATATGCCTCAGCCAGTTCCACTTCCTTCGCCAGTGGTACCTCCGGGCTTGCAGAAATACTCATCCGCAGGATCTTGGCAAGATCAGCAGATATCGTGGCGATCTCCGGGATCTGATTAGCCTTTCCCAGCCATTTCATGGTATCCAGCGTATTATACAAAAAGTGTGGATTCAACTGTGCCTGCATCATTTTGATCTGTACCTCGCTCAGCTCCCTCTCTCTGGCAAGAAGACGTTCCATGTTATCAGTCAGATGCTCTGCCATCATATTAAAGCTCTCCGAAAGCTGCCCAAGCTCATCCTGACTGTCAACCTTGATCCTTGCTTTGAAATTTCCCTGCCGGATCTCTGCGATCGCATCCTGCATCCTCTTAATCGGCTGATAAATAAAGCTGCTGACCGATTTTGACAAGAAAATACAGATTATAAGTCCAAGAGCTGCTGACATCACTGCTATGGTAAATGCACGGTTTTTTAACTGATTTAATGCCGCAACCGGCTGCTGGTAAAACAGATAAAGACCACTTGTCTCTTCGTAATCTACGTAATAAAAATATTTCTTATCTGCACTCACGCAGGCATTCTGACTGTCGCTGTCAGCAGCCTCGTCCCGGAGCATTTCCCGTCTGATCCGGCGCATTTCATCTTCGTCATAGGAATCCGTTGAGCAGTATACCATCTCCTGGAAGCTGTCCATAGCATAAATAACACCCTGATCCTCGCTGACGAGTCCCCACTTCATATTATCAAAAAGTCCGTCATTTACAGTTGCTACAATATATCCTGTGATTTCTCCCTTTTCTGAACGGACTGCCATAGCTGCCCTGAGAAACTCAACTCTTTTCTCCCCCTCATATAATCTGGCGTTCCGTACAACCACTTTGCCCGGATTCTGTCCTGCTTCATATAATACGCTCCAGTCTAATGGCAGCTTTTCTTTGATATAAGTATTCTCCGTCACAGAAACCAGCTTGTTCCCTTCTGCATCATAAATGGAAAAATAAGCGTACTTACTGTATTTGGAGCTGACTGCGTACAGCTCCCGGTATACGGAGGTTCCTGCTCCATCTCCATTTTCCAGATTTTTGCGAATGATTTCTTCCTCTGCCAGCTGGCGGATCCCATCATAAATATTTGAAAAAGCCGAGTCAAAAGACCCGGCTACTGCGTTCAGAATCGTTTCCGCCTCCTGGTTCAGACTTCTCCGGTAGGTAATATTAAACATCTGAAGCATGATAAAGTATCCGATCAGCATCGGAATTCCTGCTGCCAGAAGCATACCGGCAAATGTTTTTTTGCGGAAAGAATAATTCTTCAATATTTTCATCGCTACTCTTCTCTATATGCTGCAATTGCGGTTTCATACAGATTATTTCCTTCAGGATCGATCACTACGATCACTGGAAAATCTTTAACCTCCAGTTTACGGATTGCCTCTGTCCCAAGATCGTCATAAGCAATCACCTCAGAACGTAATATGGACTTTGATAAAAGAGCTCCTGCCCCGCCAACTGCAGCAAAATAAACCGCCTTATTGCGGACAATCGCTTCTTTTACATCCTCGCTTCTCCTGCCCTTTCCGATCATTCCCCGAAGTCCAAGATCAAGCAGCGCAGGCGCATATTTATCCATTCTGCTAGCAGTCGTAGGGCCTGCAGATCCGATAGGTCTTCCTTCCCTGGCAGGAGATGGTCCCATATAATAGATAAGATTATCCTTCAGATCGAACGGCAGGCTCTCTCCTCTTTGCAACGCCTCATACATTCTTTTATGTGCCGCATCTCTTGCAGTATAGATGGTACCTGTAAGATATACGTAATCTCCACTTTTCAGCCCGGATGTTTCCTTTTCCCCAAAGGGAACTGTCATATGTCGTTCCATATCCTGTCCTCTCTTCCCTGTCAGATTTCCCTGACTGCATGTCTGTTTACATGACAGCAGATATTCACTGCTACAGGCAGCCCTGCAATATGTGTGGGAAAAGTATTAATGTTCACGGCCAGTGCAGTGGTACTGCCCCCAAGTCCTCCCGGTCCGATCCCTGTTTTATTGATCTTTTCAAGAAGCTCTTCCTCCATTTCCTTTACATAAGGAATGAGAGAATGCTCATTCACCGGTCTTGTCAGTGCCTGCTTGGCCATCAGCGCACACTTCTCAAAGGTACCACCAATTCCCACGCCAACTACCATAGGCGGGCATGCATTGGGTCCAGCATCCTTTACTGCTGTAAGTATGGCATTTTTCACACCTTCAATTCCATCTGCCGGTTTCAGCATAAAGATCCGGCTCATATTTTCACTCCCAAACCCCTTAGGAGCCAATGTCAATCTGATCTTATCTCCGGATGTAATCGTATAATGGATAACCGCCGGTGTATTATCCTTTGTATTTTCCCTGATCAGTGGATCCTTTACCACAGATTTACGCAGAAACCCTTCTGTATATCCTCTGCGCACACCCTCCTGTATGGCATCTTCCAGAAGACCACCTTCTATATGAACATCCTGTCCAACTTCTGCAAATACCACTGCCATTCCGGTATCCTGACAGATCGGGATCATATCCTCTCCTGCAATCTGCAGATTTTCCTGAAGCTGCTGCAGAATCTGTTTTCCAAGAGGCGCTTTTTCAGACTCTCTTGCCCTGTCCAATGCTTCTGTCATATCTCCTGTCAGAAAATGGTTGGCTTCAATGCACATTTCCCTGATATTTTCTGTGATCTGTTTGGTCTTTACTGTTCTCAATGGTCTGCTCCGCCTTTCTCTGTCTGTTCCTTCTTTCCAGATTTTCCAGACAGATCATCCAAGAATCTGCTGCTTTACTTCTTCCAGTTCTTCCTGGGACGGACTTCCAGGATTCCAGGAAAGGATATGTCCATCTCCTTCATATCTGGGAATCAGGTGGATATGGAAATGGAATACACTCTGTCCCGACACCTCACCATTATTCTGAACAATGTTAAAGCCATCTGCTTTCAGCTTTTCTGTCATAACAGCTGCCATCTTTTTAGCAACCTTCATGGCTTCCCCGGCAGTCTCTTCAGGTATCTCATAGAGATCTGCATAATGCTCCTTCGGGATCACAAGTGCATGTCCTCTGGTAGCCGGACCAAGATCAAGGATCACGCGGAATTTTTCATCCTCATACAATGTTTTTGACGGGATTTCTCCAGCTGCAATTTTACAGAAAATACAATTATCATTCTTCATATTTCTTTCCTTCCCTCCTGTATTTCACAGGAACCTGTTATCATTATCTGTTGTTACCATATGCTTTACAATTTCTGATCCATAAACTGAAAGATCTGATCCAGTGTACGTAATACTTTAAAATCACCTTTCATTTTCATGAGCCCCCCCATAAAGGCTCTCTGAAATGTCATCCTGCCATGGATAATATCATCTACTGCACTGCGTCCGATCTGAATCTCCACATCTGCACTGTTCACATTCCCGTAATATACCCGGATCTCTGTTCCGTTTACTTCAATGATCAGTGGCTTCTTTTTCTCTTCAAGCTGGAGCTTATAAACAGCCTTAAAACCTGCCTGTGGCACAAAATGGCTCTGCAGCTCCTTGCAGTACTCATCCTCTGTATTTTCCTGCTCCTCTGTTCCCATCAGATCCCGGAACAGGCTGGTAAGCTCCTGAATATCCTCCTTTTTCCGCTTTACATAGCTGTCATCTGCTGCATACTGGGAAAGCTGTTCTGTTTCCTGCGGTGTCAGATCTGTATTTCTGGTGCTGGAAACAAGCTGCTTCACAGCCTGGTTACTGGCCGGGAAGCTAGCCATCTTCTGATTTACTGTCCGATAAATATTCTCTGTTTTCTTTTCAATGATACTATTATACTCCTCGTTACCTTCCAGATCTGCAATATCGGCAATATAGCCGCAGAGACCACTGCATGGCTTACCGCCCAGGATTTCCCAGGCATTTTCAAGATTCAGCTTGCCCTCCCGCTCTCCATAGGTCGTAGACATGACCACTGGACACATATAAATGCTGGCAATCTTTTCCTTATCTCCATACAGCCAGCAGGCATCCAGAAACTGCTGCATATAACCGCCAATACCAAACCATTCTATGGTCGTAGCCAGAATGATACCGTCTACTTCCTTTAGGGTCTTAGGCAGCGTAGTGATCGTGTTCTTCAGTTCATACAGGTGGTACCTCTCTACTGTTACATGCAGTTCCTCCAGAACCTCCTGCATTTTATTGATCACATATAATGTGGGATCATCGATCAGTCCGCGGCCACCATAATAAATTGCTATTTTCATTCTGATTATCCAACCCTTTCGGTTAATGTCTGCCCTGTTTTTTAATTATACCATGGACGCCGGATTATGCAATCTTCTTAACGATATACAAATTTCAGCTTTCCAAGACGAATCTCGTCACCGGGTTCCAGGATCTCAGAAGTATTAGGCGTCAGACGCAGTCCATTCTTGAAAGTCCCATTAGTAGAATTCAGATCTGTCATGCAGATTCTTGTTCCTTCTCTGGTGAACCGGGCATGTACCCGGCTGATGCTCTGATTATCGATCACCATATCCACGCTCCCTGCCAGCTTTCCCACTGTGATCGGCAGCCGGTTCAGGTCAATATGGAATTTATTATCCTTCCCTACTCCGTACAGCTTGTTTTCGCTGTTTGCTGTCCATGGAATATAGACGGTATCCCCATATTCCTTCCGCTGACCTTGTACTCTTTCAGAACAGGCCTCTTCATAGATTCCATGTGAAAACATTTCCTCTTCCGTTTCCCTGAATGACAGATTTTCCGTTTCTCTCTTTTGCTTTCTGCCAGAAAGCTTCCTGACTATAACTGCCCCCAATGAAAGAATCACCAGCAGCCCTGCCAGAAAAAATCCTGCGTAACTGAAGACAAGCAATTTTTCCGAAAGCTCATATGTATATGTCAGTTAACCAAGTACCACACTCAGAAAAACCGCACAGACCAGATAGACTTTTGCTGCCTGTGTACTGATCAACCTTTGAATTGCCGGATTCTCTGCCGGTTCCTGCTCTTCATAGCAGGGATATGGTTCTTCCATTTGCATCTCATGTATTTCTTTTTCCGGTTCTGGAACGTTCTCTGGCTGTTCTTCTTCACCAAACCACTCCACGATTTCATCCAGTACAAACTGTTCCTTTTCTGCCAGATCCAGCATATGATATACCGCCTGCAGGGCAGCATTATCTTCTCCGTCCACATGATCTGCCAGAAATTCCAAAAGAGTGATCAGTGTCTGTGCCCCTCTGATCTCCGAAAAAGGATCATAGACAAAATAAAATTCATCTTTTTCCAACTCTGTAAAGATCATATCCGGTTCTATCAGCAGTCCATCCTCCGGCAGCAGAAAAGAAGCTGTCTCCTCCATCACCATTTTCAAGCTGATGAATAAGCCCTTCAGTTCTTTCATAGTAAGGTGCTTTCCTTCAAACAGACCTTTCACACTCTGTTTTGATGTGATTTCATAATAAAGCAGCGTTTCCCCGTTAATATACCGGATCTGACAGGGCAGCAGCCCTCTGATCCGGTTTTCCGTGATCATTTTTCTCTGATAGTCATCTCCTGTCATTTCATCCTCACGGATGATCAGATAATTATGACGATAATCCTTATAATAACTGATCTCTCTCATTTACTCTGTCTCACCTTTCGTATTTCTTCCCTGATATTCAATCGTTCCAGCCGTTTGCTTACTGTCAGTGCACCATCATAACCACTGGTACCAATTTCAACATCCCCATATATTCCATCTGTATGGAGCTCACTTTCCTGCTGATCATAAAACGGATAATACTGCAGCCTGTCTGCCAGCGTTTCCCTCAGATAATCCGTATCTGTGCCTTTTTCTGCCATATCTCCATAAATCACTTCCCCGTAAAAGGAGCCATGGTCCGTAAACCTGCTGCCACGCAGTGCCAGAATATAAAGATCCTGGGAGATGACACATCTGTTATAAAGAAAAAAGGCCAGAAGAATTACCAGCAGATAGAGAAACAGTACTATCGGCATTACAAAGGATGCTTCCACCGTCAGATATCCATTTACCTTTTTATTCCACAAGCAGTACCACCTCCAGCGCTCCCAGTAAAAAGGGCAGAAACGGAACCGGTTCTTCCTTTTTCAGGCATATTTTTCCTGTAGTAAAAAGACCGGACAGCATAAAGGCCGTCCCACATACGGCTGCACATTTCCCTGCCCCCAGAAAACAGCCAAGGATAAGAACTGCCAGGCCATCCCCATATCCCACCTGTTCACTGGTAAGATATGCCAGCAAAAGCAGGAATAATCCCGGCAGCATCCGGTAAGGCAATTTTCCATCATCTAAGCCTCCAGTCAACGTAAGATATAGCATTCCAAGCAGAAGACTGCCTAAAAGCTCTGTCAGAGACAGCCTCCTGTCCCGGATATCTTCTGCTGAAAACCAGGCAAGAAACAGCAGTGCCAAACATTCTCCTGCATAATCGTTTATCATAAATCTGTTCATTCCCCATCTCACCCACACTTACTGCAGGCACTCCTGCTGCCAGCCTCTGACTGCGGCACCATGTATACAGTTCTCTGCAATGCGCTGCAGTCGGACTCCCCATGATAGCGGTTTCCCCATGCTGTCAGATAAACAAGCCCGCCTTTTACCGGTTTACATCGTTCGCATGCTGTATACTTTTCTCCGGAGCCATTCCGCATATTTTCTGTTTCCTCTGCAGAAACTGCCTGAACCTTCACCCGCAGATAGGTACACTGATCTGACAGATGGTATCTGGTTCCATTTTCTGTGATATACACATAGATTTCTGTTCCACCTTCTGGTTTTCCACAATTCCCGGGAACATATCCGGTAAAACCGTGCCCGAAGATCCCATCTTCTATCTTCAGAGTCCCTATCGGGAGGAAGTAAATAAACGGCTTTATGTCGTAATCTATTTTTACAGATATATTTTCATAAGCATCTGCTTCTGCCTGAACTTTCATTCCCATCTCTCCACCCTTTACGCAAAGATAAGGAAACGGTTCCTGATCCAGTGTCTCTCTGACCATTTTGCACAAATCTCCTTCCTGTTCACCTGAGCCACCATATTTTTCATAAGCAAGAAAGCACGATTTGCTGATGGCACGGTGCATGGAACTAAAAGCATTATTTTGAAAACGAACCACTTCCATGCCATACAGCAGTGTGCTCATGAAAAACAGAAACAATGGAAGAACCAGACATCCCTCCAGTGCCATTCCCCCTTTCAGGAAAAAAGAGGAAGAGAGAGATGCTCTCCTTTTTTCAGATATGATGAGAGAAGGGATCTTTGAATTTAGTTTGCATAGTTGTATTCTTTTAAATCTGGAGAGCACCTTTCTCTTCCTCCTTTTCAATAGTATCCATAGGTTCTGTCGATCAGATAGTTTCCCCGAACGGATCCTGCTGCCTGGATCTGTGCCCGGAACCGTTCCACACAGCAGTCCATGGCAAATCCGGTATTTCCTGTCAGCATCCGGATATCCATTTCCATGATATCTATCGCCCTATAGTTTCGTTCCTTCTCCGGCAGTGCTGAAATCATACCTGCTAGGTACTGCTCATAGCTGATCCCGGAAGATATGTTCTGGCCTCCCTGTATTCCCGCTTCTGCAATCATAGCCGGGCGGATCACCCAGCGTTCTTTCCTCAGACTCACTCTCCCACCTTCCAGTAACACTTTTACCTCTGACAATGCTTCCAGATAAGCACAGGCATACAGAATACTTTCTGTCACAGGCTTCAAAAACGCAGGGTTCAGGGACACTGCCTGTAGGCCTTCTGCAAGTCCTGCCGCCTCTGATACCAGATCACCGTCAGAAAATACAGCCTCTGCATTCACCGCAAAGCGGATCCCTGTCAGCTTCTCCACCACTGCCTGCAGATTTTCATAATCAGACCCCTTTCCCTCTGCTATATACTCAAGCTGATACTTTAGAAGTCCATCCTCCCTGCCACTGCGGTAATTTCCCATCATTTCAAACAGATAAGCTATAAACTGACCGGTATCTGCCTCTTTTTGCCCTTGCAGGTCACTCCTGTCACCGCTATCTCGTCCTGACAGATAATCTTCTTTTCGGATCTTTCCCACCGGAATGCGATCTATAGGTGCCCCAACCAGAAACAGTACATCACTTCCTGTAAATCCATATGCCCTGTCTGCCGGATTTGACAGAGGCACTTCTTCCCACTCTCCCTTATCATTCTGGATCAAAGGCAGCTCTATACCGGCTATCTCTTCCATTAAGGCACACCACGCTCCCATGGCATCCTCCTGCCCTGTGCCTAAGATACTGTCACCACTTGATAGTATCTCTGTCTCCTCTCTGTGGATTCCACAGTCTTCTATAAACTGCACTGCCTGATTTTTCATAGACCCTCCATGTCCGTCTGCAGCTGTCTGCACATCATTGACCACTACATTTTTCAATGCAAGATTACCCCACAGGTCACTATTCTGAAACAATGCAATATTTTCCGAAAGATAATACTGCAGCCGCCGTTCCATATTCTGAAGGGAAGGCTTCGCCTCCTGATAAGAAAGATCTACATAGAAAAGCCCATATCTGTCATGTAATGTCTTCTCAAATTCTGCCAGCGTAGAATTCATACTGATATCTGCTATGCACTCCATTCTGAGCCGTTGTCCGTTTCTGATGGCAAGCGCCGTCAGTGTCAGAATTACACCGGAAAGAATCGACAGGGAAAGAGACAGAAATACTGTCAGATATCCCTTCATCATGCCAGGATTGCAGAGCTGTCTGCCGCAATCTTTTGAAAAATACTTTCTGTCAGTTCCATGATCTGGGTTTTAAAGATCAGTACCAGACCGATCAGCACCACGATGATCAGGATCATTTCCACCGTTCCCATTCCCCTGTTGTCAAAGCTGCTGCCTGACACTTTTTTCTCATTTACCTCTGTCATTATTTTGTTTTCCATATATAGTTTCCTCCCATCAAATTCATATATTATCCCTTTTTGAAGCTCCCCATCGCCGGCAGCAGGATCAGGAACATGACCACCAGAAGCATGATAAGCATAGGAAATAAAAGCTTCGTCCCCGCTTCCTCCCCGTATTTTCTTGCCCGGTATCTCTGCTCCAAAAGCACTGTCTCTGCTTCTTCTGCAAGAAGTGACAGCAGCTTCTCATTTCCCTGCCTCAGATTTGCTGCCAGAATAAAGGAAAGTCTGCTGCACTCTCTTTCCCTGCATCTTCTTCCAAAGCTCCTGTAAACCTCTGTTTCTGCTTTTCCATTCTGAAAAGCGAAGCCAGCCAGTACAACCTCCTCATAAAGATATTGTCTTTTTCCTCCTTCCCTGCGCTTTCTCTCATACTCTCTCCCGATCCGGATAAAGGCAGCTCTTGGTGTCATGCCTGCCCCGATCAAAAGCTGCAGCTTTGATACAAACTGCGGATATGCTCTTCTGATCTCCTTTTCTCTTTTTCTTTCCTTTTCGTAAAGCTGCCTGTCCAGTGAAAACGAAAGCAGAATCATCCCCATGACCAGAAATGGGATCACAATGAATATTGTTTTGTCTAATTCTTCCTGCCAACAGATGGGCTGGCCATCCATTTCTTCCGGAAGCCATATTTCCTTCTCTTCAGGGTTTTCTCTGTCAGTTTTTAAGAGCAGCTCCTGCAATTCCTTCCGGTAAGCCTCCTCTTCAGTCATTCTCTCTGGATATACCCACAGCGGTATTTCTTCTGTAAAGGAGCTTTCCTCATAGGAAAGACTGGCATAGAGGCTGACAGACAGTCCATCCTCCGGGATCTCCTCTGCGGTAATTTCACCCCGGCTGTTTATAATCTGAGCATTACTGCTTTTCCATGAAATCTGAAAGGGCAGCCCATCCAGATACCCCGGAAGCAGCAGCCTGTGAGTAACCCGCTTAAGACTTCCGTTTCCATTCAGGATCTCTGATGTCAGCCTTTGCACTGCTTCTGTTTTCAGCGCTTCCAGCTCTTCCTGCGTCAGCCTTCTCTCCGTAACAGTAAGGACCATCCGTTCTTTTCCATATATACCGTTCCCCTGCAGGATAACCTCATAGGATCCTTCATTCCATTCCTTCCGCTGCAATGTTCCCTCTTCTGACAGATTCCTTTTTTCTTCTCTGCTGATACAAAGAAGAAGAATGACTACTATACAAGCTGCTCCCATAAGGATCAACAGCCGCCATTTTCTGCGATAAAATGACTCATATTTCTGTTCTGCCTTTTCCCGCGGAAACAGCTGCGAAAAAAGGAACATTCTCTGTTTATCTATCACCTATACTTCCACCTCCACCAGCCGGCAGCCCAGGAAATAAGCAAACAGATAAAGGGAAAGACATCCTGTCATTAATATATTCCCGGCTGCACTGCTGTAGCAGGCATCAAAATATCCAGGCGATGTAACCGTAATATACAGAATGATGAGATACGGCATTCCATTCATAATTTTCTGTTCCAGTATCCTGGCACTAAGCATTACAGCAATCTCCTTTTTCGTTTCTGCCCTGCCCTCGATCACACCACAGACCTGCTCCATGACCGACACCATATTGCCGCCGCTTTCCTTCGCTACCGAAAACACCTCTGCAAAGTCAGTGATCTCTTCTATCTGACAGATTTTCCCAATCTCCTGCCACAATCCGGAAAGGCTTCTGTTATTCTGAAGCCCTGTCTTTAAAAGTCCCAGTATCCTGCAGATCTCACTTTCCTCTCCGAAAAGCTCCGCCATATCCTCCCTGCCTTTCAAAAAAGCATTTTCTGCTGAATATCCCGCTTTCAGGGAAGCTACTGTAAGCTGCAGTAGTTCCTTAAACTGCTGTAACAGGTCATCCTTCTTCTTTCCAAGCAAAAGTCTCCTCTCCCGGCAGTAATACATAATCCCGACAGGCAGCAGGAGCATGGCTGCTCCTGCTCTCCGGTAAAAGCAGTATGTCAGCAGTACCACAGCTGCCACACTCTTTCCAGTCAGGATCCAATGTTCCTTTGCTGAAATCCGGTAAAAGCCATCAGACGCAGATCCCGGCTGCCCGGAGCTTTTCTTTCTGCATAAGCTCTCCCACCTTTTCCAGTTCACCAATGATCCTGCCCTCTCTTTCTGCCACCTCCCGAAACCGGTAAAGGCTCCGGAACTGAATTTCTCCTTCTGTAAAAGGAAGCGGCTCCGCTATCTCCAGCACCCGTCTTGTCCCATCCCGGAGCCTCCCAAGATGCACCATCAGATCAAATCCGGCACTGATCTGCCGCCGAACAGCCGGAATGGGAATCTCCATCCCCATCAGTACCAGTGTCTCCAGCCTGCTGACCACATCCCTGATGCTATTGGCATGTATCGTTGTCATCCCACAGTGTCCTACATTCACACTCTGCAGCATGTCGATTGCCTCTTTTCCCCTTACTTCACCAACAATCAAGCGTGTTGGACGCATTCTTAAAGATGTACGGATCAGATCCCGGATGGTAATTTCCTGGCAGCCTTCCACACTGGCCACCCTTGTTTCCAGCCTTACCAGATTTGGCAGTCCCTGAAGCTGCAGCTCCGCAGAATCTTCAATGGTGATCACTCTTTCTTCTGGCGGAATAAACGCCGACAGGGCATTAAGTGCAGTTGTCTTCCCACTTCCGGTACCACCGCTTACCAGGATGTTATATCCGGCTTTTACAAGAGATCCCAGAAGCTCTGCTGCTTCCCGGCTGATTGAAGAAAACCGGATCAGCTGTTCCATGGTTATAGGTTTCTCAGGGAAACGTCTTATAGTGAGTACCGGGCCATTTAATGCCACCGGTGGCAGCACGACATTGACTCTGGATCCGTCCTTAAGCCGTCCATCCATGATCGGCCTGGCTTCATTTACCGTCCGGTTACATCCGGCTGCTATCTGCCAGATCACATGACAGAGTTTTTCTTCCGTTTCAAAGCGTACCGGGATCTGTAATAATCTTCCTCCCTTTTCGATGAAAACAGGGTCTGTCCCATTGACCATGATCTCTGTAATTTCAGGATCCTCCAGAAGCTCCTGCAGCTTACCAAGCTCCCTGATCGCATGATAAATATTTTTCCGCAGGATCGTCATGGAAGAAAGCTCCAGATGTCTTCTTTTTCCCTCTCTCAGAATCTCTGTATCAATCAGTTCACAGACCTCCTCTTCCTTCAGATCCTGCGTCAGATCCATCCGGTTTATGATCTCCTCCTCTACAAGTACCAGTTCATCAGTCCTCATGTTCCTCCTTTCTAAGAAGCTCTGGGAAAACCTCCTTTCGGATATAGGCTGCAAGGTCTCCATATGTCAGTTCCCCAAAATGCATGGGCAGCTTACGGAACAGCGGCAGCATCCATTTCCTCGTTTTTCCTGTGATCTCCTTGTACTTCATTGTTTCCAGTGCCATTTCATACTGACTTGTTTTCGCTTCAGCCAGTGCATCCTCCCTCACAATGGTATAGATCAGATCACAGTTTTTCAGCACCTCCCACAGATCCATCAGACAATCCGACAGATCCAGAATCAGATATTCGTAATCCGTGATCTTCTCGATCTCCTGGAATAGATCGATCCAGTCTGTTCCCCGGATTCCTGACAGGCTTTGATATACATCCGCGGGCGGAATAAAATCCAGTCCTCCTACGCATTCTGTCAGGCTTTTCAGCTGATAAAACAGCTTTTCCCTGGCGCAGCTGAAATAATAGGTCAAATCCGAAAGATCTCCCTCAAATTCCCGGTTCAGCATTTTCCCAAGCCCTGAATATGCCTCAAAATTCAGATAAAGCGTCCTATACTTCCGGGCAAGCATCTGCCCCAGCGTCAATGAGAATGTCGTCTGCAGGCAGCGTCCTACCGGAGTATAAATCCCTATGATCTTCATTTTTCCTCTGCGGCAGGCAGTTACGGCAATTTCCTTTCCATTTCCCCCTGAATACTGCTCCATAACCTCCCGGAGCACCCTGTCGCAGGACTGATATTTATTTACATGATAAAGTGCCTGATTTAAATTGGTTCCATTTTCGCTCAAGATGATAATATGTGGAATTTCCAGAGCTTCGACCTTCTTTTGATATGCGTTCTCTGATACGAGCAAGCATTCTACTTTTTCTTTTTCCAGAAAAGAATAGAATTTGTCATCCCGTGTAAAGACATGGACTTCAAATGGGACATTCCCCTTTGTTGTGATAAAGTCCATAAGGCGATAGGCATAGTTTTCCTCACTATCAAGAATCGCAAGGATTCTTCTGTTCAATGGTATACATTACCCCTTTCTGTAATACTCCCTGTGTGATTATCAAGTTACGTTTGAAACATTTGTTGAATGTTGGAAAGAAGCTTTCCTGTGATCTTCCGGAAAATAACTCTGTTGATCGTTTTGATTCTAGAAAATAAACAACTGCTGTTTGTTTATAGGTCGAATTATATAGAATAAAATTTCGTTTGTAAATAGGTCTTTCAAAAAAATACAAACTTTGGTACATACTTACAAAGAATACCGCTGTATGAAACAGCGGTATTCGAAAACTCCTGATAAATACTGGTGATTCTGGTGTTGTAATTTTTACTAAACAGCCTTCTTATCTGTTAGAGGTATTTTTTGAATTCCGGTATCGGAATAACAGCTCCACCTTCCATTGCCGACTGATGTGCACATATTCCTGTTCCTGTCCAGTAAGCTCCTACAATATCATCTACTACAGGCTTTCTGTCTTCTATAATAGCACGGACAAATTCATGTATCATATGAGGATGGGAACCTCCATGACCGCCTCCCTGCTTAAATGACAGATGAGTATTTTCATCATTATATACTGTCTCTGTCGTAAATCCAGCAATACTGTCCGGCAGTCTATATCCATAATCCGGAACCTTTATTCTTTCCTCGACAATTTCTCCACCTCTGTTATATCTGCCAGGATCACCATCGATATCCAGCATTTCCTGCTGGATATCTCCGGTCCGAGTATAAATAACCGGATCCTCAGAAGCCAGCTGCTGCCATTCAAAGCTCATATCTCTGCCATATATTCTGAAGCATTCTGAATAGCTTCTGGCAACTCCATAAAGAAAGCGTTCCATTTCTATCGCAACATCACTGTGTTCCATTGTCACAAATGCGGCCTCGAATGCAAACGGAGAATGGTATTGTGATACCAGCTCGTCCCTGATCCTTCCTGATCCTTTTGCATACACTTCTTTTGGATAATCATTCAGCAGCATAAGACAAGTGCCTATCGCATGAGTCGGATGCATCAGAGGCGGAAAGCCCTCCCAGTATGAAGGCCAGCCTTCCATATCCTGATAATGCGCA
Organism: Suilimivivens aceti; assembly: GCF_025567405.1. NCBI lineage: Bacteria > Bacillati > Bacillota > Clostridia > Lachnospirales > Lachnospiraceae > Suilimivivens > Suilimivivens aceti. The sequence continues at coordinate 21,285 of NZ_JAOQKJ010000005.1, forward strand.
CATGTCATATACTGTATCTTACCGAACTTTCCACGATCCAGCAAATCCTTCACATAGAAATATTCTCTCCCAAATACAGTTGTTTCCATAAACATGTACTGCTTTTTACTTTCTATCCTGGCCTTAATGACATCTTCCAGTTCCTGAATGCTCATGCCCATTGGAATTGTACATCCACAATGCTTTCCGGCTCTTAAAGCCTTTACTGAAAAATCCGCATGTGTAGAAGGTGGTGTAACAATATGGATTGCATCTATCTCATCATCCCGAAGCATTTCATCATAGCTGTCATAGCAATCCTTACTGTTGATTCCAAATTTCTCCTGGGCTATTTTGATCAGTTCCGGATTTGTATCAGCAATTGCTATTTCATATACATCCGGATGTTTTAAATATATCGGTATAAACTCCATTCCAAAGCTTATTCCTACCATTCCAACTTTAATCTTATTATTAATCATAGCCATTCACCTGTTAATCAAAAAGTGGCATTTCCTGTGGATATTTCCCCATAAAACCGGGTCTGCCAACTAAATCCTTTGTTCGTTCTGAAGCATCCATCAGTCCCGGAAGCGCACTTTCCGGCTTATCTAAATAAAAATATGTACAGCATGACCAGTCGTCTTCTCTTTCAAACAAAAGAGGTCTTCCATCCAGCATCGGAATATTGGTAAAGTCCACAGCCTCTCCATCCACAGAAATCACCTGATTATCTGCCATCTGGTTCTTATACAGTAGCTGTGCATGATGGAAATAGTCATCTCTGTCAACGCCTCCTATCTGCTGTATAGTTGCTTTGAAATTGCTGTTAAAGTAAATAGGATCCGGAACATGGAAACGATAAAAGCATAATTCCATGTTTGTTTTATCATATACCGGGCAGCCGCAATACAGATCATAATAGTAGTCTTGTCCCCAGGCTGTTCCAATATAATCTTCCACTCCGGTACCACATATGGTAGGGAAATCTGTATCACCATCAATATATGCTTTGAATTCACCCTCTCCCCACCATGTATCAGAATATAATTTTGTATTACACCGAACTCCCATATTTGTACCTAAATATCGTCCTTTTCCTTCAACATAAGGAAGTAACTCGAAATCTTTTTTCATATGTGTAAGATTCTCCCGATTGAAGAAAGCGTGAAAATACATGGTATCTTCCGAGAACTTGTCCCCCAATGTATAATCTATATCATAATAAAAATGTTTAATAGGTGATGAAGATTCATTTGTGATCACAATTTTCATACCAGTTTTAAATGGCATTGGAATATATGTGCTGAAGCTGCGTCCTTCAGGATTGGAAAACAGTGCATTTTTAAATGTTGCAACCTTTCCCAGCCCTACACAGAAGAAATCTCCAAAAGGTACATCTACTGCCGGCTTATCACAATTGTCCCAAAACATCTCAAGCCTCAGTCCTCTTAAGGTATCCGGTGTCTGATCATTGATCGTAATCCAAATACGACGGATAATGCCGCTTGTATTTTCTGCATGCGCTAAAACCCTGCTCTCTCCGGTATTCAATGTAAACCAGGGAGCTCCTTTTCTGCCATTCCTGGCTGTACCTCCTGCGCCTTTTGCGCCATCCGGATTTTCATGGCTTGCCCATCTGGACACAACTCCTTCTTGAAATTTAAACATTTCATTTCCTAACATAAAACTTTCCTCCTTTTTTATTAATACATTTTTAGTCTTTCATTCCGGTTGTCTTAATTCCTTCAAGATAATATCTCTGAAGCACTCCAAAAATTAAAACAGTTGGTATAATTGCAACTACCGATGCTGCCAGAATCTGATTCCACGAAATTCTCAAGGATCCCATCAGTGTTGCAATCTGTATCTGAATCGTATATTTACTTTTGTCCTGAGCAACAATGGTAGACCATAAATATGAATTCCAGTTAGTAACAAAAAACGAAACTCCCAAGGTAATAAACATAGGTTTTGCGAGCGGAACATATATTTTTCTGAATGTCTGGAAAATTGAACATCCATCAATTCTTGCTGACTCATACAAGGAATCCGGCATCTCCACAAAATACTGTCTGAAGAGGAAAACACCGTATGCATGAGGCACCATAGGAAGTATCATGCCCCAAAGCGAGTTTACAAGACCTAAGCTTTTGATTATAAAAAATAATGGAATTATAATTACCGGAAAGGGAATCATCATCGTACTGAGTACCCACATAAAAGCCGCTTTTTTTCCGGGAAATCTTAATCTTGCAAAGGCAAAGGCAGCCATGGAATGTACTAAAAGTGCCAAAATCGTCACCATTGTTGCTACAAATAACGAATTTTTAATTCCCGTAAAAACATCCAGCGTTGTAAACACCTGTTTAAATGCATCAAAGCTGACATGTTTTGGGATAATCCGATAATCAAATACCTCTGTATCTATTTTAAGTGAACTGCTTATAAGCAGAATAATCGGAAAAAGTGCAAAAGCTAAAAATACACAACCGACAACAATTTTTATTAATAATATTCCGTATTTTTTCACTCAAATCACCTACTTAAACTTTAACAGCTTCATCTGTATAACAGTAACCAGCATAATGATTAATGACAATGTTACAGCAATAGTAGAGGCATACCCAAATCTGTATTGTTCAAACGCAAGCTCGAAAATATAATATACTGTTACCTGTGTTGTCTTTCCAGGTCCTCCGGAGGTCATAACTCTGACCTGGTCAAATGCCTGAAAGGATGCAACCAACGATGTAATCAACACAAAAATAGTCGTTCCCTTAATAGACGGAAGTGTTATCCTGAAAAATCTCTGAACCGCATTTGCACCATCTATCTTCGCAGCTTCATAGTATTCACTGGGTACATCCTTTAATGCTGATAAAAATATGATCATATTGTAACCAAATACAATCCATATTCCTACAATTGCAACACATATCAATGCCTGCGTACGGGATCCCAGAAAAAGCTGCCTTCCAATTCCTAATTCTTCCAATATTTTATTAATATATCCGTTTCTGGAATTAAATAAAAACGTCCATAACGTTGCGGCAACAATTGTCGAAACTGTATTTGGCAGATATATTGCTATCCTACACATTTGTTGACGCTTATTCCCTTTGATCGAATTCACGAAAACTGCTGCTGCCAATGAAAGAACATAAACCGCCAGAACATATATAACAGCATATTTTCCGGTAACCACTAAACTATTTTTGAAGGTGGAATCCTTGATCATCCTCAGATAATTAGCAATTCCAACAAAGGTCTTAGTTCCCAGTGCATTCCAGTCATACAGACTTATATAAAACGCATATACTATTGGTATAAAAATGAAGATCAACATCAAAATCATTTCCGGTGCAATCATCAGGTAAGAAATCAATGTTTCCCGCTTTATATGCTTTCGTTTCTTTTTCACATTAACTCAGGCCTCCTTTACCTTACTGTTTGTTTGCTGCAGGATAAGATAAATACCCTGCAGCAGGCAAACAGTTTGGATTTTATCTGTCAGCTTAGCCGCTGAACTTTGCTCCACTCTCTTTCTGATATTGCAGCATACTTTCCTGTGCGTTATCTGCTGCCTCCTGTGCACTTGTATTATAAAGTGCATCCTGAATCATAGTAGCCACAATTTCCTTTGCTTCACCAGACAGTGCAATTTCCGGCTTTGCAGTCTGTAATACTTCTTCGGAGAATACAATCGCATTTTCACTACTCTGATATACGTCCTTACCGGCTTCGATAACAGACTCTCTCATACAATAAGAGAATTTGGCCTTTGTATTAAACTCTGTCACGTGATCCTTATTAAGCCACATCCAGGAGATGAAATCCTTGGCTCCTGCTATTTTTTCTTCACCATTTTGATTGTTTACCATTACATTCCATCCACCTGCGACACTAGCAGTATTTCCATTTGCTGTTGCTGCGGGTAATGGTACAACGCCATATTTCTCAGGATCTGCACGGAAAACTGACCAGCTTCCATTGATCTGCATAGCAGTTTCTCCATTTGTTAAAATAGATATATCTGAAACAGATCTTCCCGGTGTTTCATTACAATTTCCTGAATCCAGTAAATCTCTCCATAACTGAAGAGCATTTACAACCTCTTCAGAATTCAGATTAGCCAGGCCTTCTTCTGTAAACAGGCTTCCACCCTGCATCCAGACAAAAGGGTAAAATGTAAAGCATTGCCAGTCACCTTTGTCAACCTCAAATGTAAATCCTGCATAATCATCTGTATTTAATTTTGCCGCTGCCGTTTTAAGTTCATCCCACGTTGTTGGAGGAGTAACACCATTCTGTTCCAGAATTTCCTTATTGTAGTACAATCCCACTAAATCACCGTCCAATGGAATGCCGTAAATTACACCATCTCTTGACACGCGGTCAAACGCTGCTTCTGTGTAATCCTGTTTTATGTCATCCGTAATAATATCATCCAACGGTTCGCACACGCCGGCATCAAGATACTGGTTAATAATTGCCGGACTGCACTCAAAAATATCCGGAGCCTCATTTGTTGCAAATGCTGTCGCAAGCTTTGTCGTTGTATACTCTTCAAATGGAATAGCCAGAAATGACACATGATACTTGTCCTGAGAATTATTGTATTCTTCTATATATTTCTCTAAAAATGCAATTTCATCTTCCTGTGTCCATTGATTCCAATATACAAGTTCAACAGGAGCACTGCCTTCTTCAGCTTCTGCAGCCACATTACTGTCATTGCCTTCTTCAGCTTCTGCAGCCACACTACTGTCATTGCCTTCTTCGGGCACCTTGTTTTCTTTTCCGCATCCCAGGATCCCTATGCTCATGCTCAAGAGCATGATTCCCATGATGCAGCTCGCTATTCTTTTTTTCATCATACTTTGCAACCTCCCATAATCTTTCTTTTCTCTTAGTTATCTTGCTTTATATCCCGGTACCTGGATTTGTTTTATGACTTTATTCTACTTTTCCAAATTCGACAATAAAATACCACTTTTTTTCAAAGGTGCACTTTTTGCCATATTCTATTTTCCAGCAGAGTATTATATATTATAGGTAATAACAAAGGAACTACATTAAGCTGTATGAGGTAACACAACAGGTGAAAAACATAAGACTTTCTTTACAAAAACAATTATTGATCATCTTTTTATTTATTGCTCTTATTCCAATGACAATTACCGCATTACTGCTTTACCGCACTCAGACTAAAAATACGCTTAACTCTGAAATTACATCCCAGATTCAGGTATTAAAGCTGATTTCCTCCAATATCAATCAGAAGCTAATTTATTTTAATAACCTCACTGCATCCGTTTATTACAATAATGCCATTATAAACTGTCTTGAAAAGGGACAGTCTAAGCAATTGACCTTTTACGAAAAAAAGGAAATCCAGCCTTCTATTAATTCATTAATGAGAACAGATGATATGATTTTATCCCTGTCTCTTATGACAATGTCTGGTGACACTTTATATTGGAATGATGGCTACAGTAACGTTATGCACATAAATTCTCTTGATCCTGAATTTCTTCAAAAAATATACGCAGGGAATGGAACAGGTATCTTATCTAATCCTATTACCCGTACCAATAAGCGTAAATATCCTTCTTCCAATACCTCTATATACTACGGACGGCTTCTTCGCAGTCCCACAAATTATTTTCGTCCAATCGGAATATTGCTGGTTGAGATTGATATAGATTCTTTTGAAGATACAATTATAACTTCAAATTTTAACTCAGATTCCTCTTTTCTTCTGACCACCGAGAATAATACGTTAATATGGGGATATCAGGAAGAGAATTTAGGTTATCATATCGGGGATATTATACCTGCAGAAATATTGGGTACATCTCCATATTCTATTATCAATAATAATGGAAAGAGCTATTACTGCTTTAATACCAGGATCAATTCCATGGAATATAATTGTTATTCTTTCCTTCCATTTTCGATTATTGAAAGCAAAACACGCTTTATCAGAACTTTACTTTTACTGATATGGATAGTATCTTTTGCATGCTTAATCCTGACTTATTTCATGTTCACCAAGCAGTTTATTGTACCAATACGCCGGCTTTCCATTATTATGCAGGAGCAGGACTACTTACATTACTTCCCTTCCCCCGACTATCCTGTTCATGATGAAATCGGTAATCTGTACAACTCATTTCAATCTATGAGCCAGCGTACTCTAGATTTGATCGAGCAATTACAGGAGTACTCAAAAAAAGAGGCAAAACAACAGCTTGCTTTGCTTCATGCACAGTTAAATCCTCATTTTTTATACAACACTTTAGATTCTATCAGCTGGATGTCCTTAAATGGAAATGTAGATAAAATACCATATATTATAAATGCACTGTCAAATATCCTTCGGTATAGTATTATAAAAGAGAATGATTTTGTCACTGTAAATGATGAACTATCCTGGCTGAAAAATTATATGTATATCCAGGAAATCCGATTTCAATATTCCTTTACGATACATTACCACATTAAGCCTGATATGCTCACTTACAAAATACCTCGTTTTATCCTGCAGCCATTTATAGAAAATTCATTACTGCATGGCTTTTCTGAAATACATCAGGGCGGTATTATAATCCTTAGCATTTTTTTAAAGGATAACTCCATTTTTATAACAATAGAAGATAACGGAAAGGGCATGTCGGAGCTTGTCATACATTCTATACTGCATGGCAAAAGTGACGGTATCGGTATCGCAAACTCAAATGCTTATATAAAACAACGCTTTGGAAAATCATATGGAATACAGATCATATCACATATTATGAAAGGTACCAAAATAATTATCACTCTCCCTGTTCAGAAATGAGGAAAGCTTATGAATCGTGTAGTTATCATTGATGACGAAATACAAAGCCGTAATGGAATCGCTGAAATCTTCAGAAATCATTCTCCCCAATGGGAAATAGGTGGTCTGTTTGAAGATGGGAGTCAGGCACTGGAATACCTCCTTCAGCATCCTGAAATTAACCTGATTGTTACTGATATACGTATGCCCAAATTTGATGGTCTGGAGCTGATCAGCAGAATCCGCCAATACAACAAATTAATTCCAATCATTATTATCAGCGGATACTCAGAATTCTCTTATGCCAAAAAGGCTGTTGATTACCAGGTATTCCGTTATATTGTAAAGCCCATTCTTCCATCTGAATTTGATGCTGTGATTACAAGTGTGGAAAACTTTTTCCGATTAGAGGATGATCCTTTTAATGAATATAATCTTACTTCATCAGAATTTGATCAATTTTTGGATCTTCTGTTTTCTGAGTCAGTTTCTTTAAATAAAAGCCAGACAATCCATATACTGGAAAAACAGTGTGGCTTCTCATTTCAAGGTGCCTGGTTCCTGCTAATAGCCGGAAATCATGAATTTAATAATCATATTGACAATCATAGGGCTTTGATACAAAATTTTGCTTCCGAAATATCGCCAGAACACCATGTATTCTTATTCCACGAGAAAATATACTGTATTATCTTACAGAAAACGGATATCGATTATGATGCTTTCAAAAGACATATGCAAAAATTTATCTGGAAATTCACTTCAGATTTATTTGTCCATACAGGAATATATCACAGTTGCAATAATGATACGTTAAAGAATGCATTTTTCAGCGCGCTTTCTACTCTGACACAGTTTTTCTACTCAAAGACTTCTGTGCATATATATCAGGATCAAAAGCTTTGTGATTTTCCATACTCCGTTTACAAAAATCTGCAATTACAGCTCACAAACGGTAACTTACTAAACATAAGAGATGAAATCTATTCCTTTATGGATTACATCAGAGTCAAACAGCCATCCTATTACGAATTACATTCCTGGATAAATAAAATTACCCATATAATCATCCAGTACTGTAACGACAAGAAAGTACCTTCCTCGTACTATATTGATTATACAGAAAACCTTCAATTTCTTTATAATTTTTATTGTCTTGAAGATATTGAAAATACACTCTTAGCTATGATTGATAATATTTTCGAAAAAATTGCTGAACAGACAAACAGCACGAATACTTTTCTTGTTGAACAAATTCAAAACTATCTTTCTGATCATATAAGTGAAAACCTGACTCTTTCAGATTTAGGTGATGTTTTTGGTATAAGCTATTCGTCTCTCAGCAATATTTTCAGTTCTACAACCGGTCAGACCATTATTGAATATTTAACATTTATACGAATACAGCGCGCAAAAGAGTTGCTTATCAATACCAACAAAAAAATATATGAGATCTGTTCTGACATTGGATACTCTGAACCCAAATATTTTCGCTTCCATCAGATCGTTGGTGTTACACCAAAGGAATACCGGAAGATCTATACGAAATAATTCAAGGGATATTATTTTCTCAAATGAAAATAATATCCCTTTTTCTATATCAATTAAATATTTCTGTCAGCTGATGGGAATCCATACCCTCATCTGGTTCAATCCGCGATTACCCCAGCTATAATATGGTACCAAGGTAATCTGACATTCTTTTGTTACCGGTGCATCATAGCTATAAAGGTCATCACTGACGACTTCCCGATAACCTTCTGCATATAATTCCTGAATACCGCATAATTTATCCGGCATATATTCGCTAAGCGTTATTTTTCCGTCTTTTTTCAGGCTTAGCGATAGTACGTCATTTTCGTTATCTACACCCTCAGCACAATAAACAAGCGGTCCCCTCTGCAGTGCTGCTTTTCCTGTATTAGCTGCCACCCGGCTGCTTGTATATACTCTTTTCACTTCCATATCCAGCTCTATTGTTATGATATCTTCTGCCCGGTATTCTCCAAATATATATGCATAGCCCGATTTCATTTCATACTCTGCAGGCTTTCCGTTCAAAAGAATTTTCGTGTTCTTGCTCCATGCCGGAATACGAATTGCTAAAGGTACATACATAGTTTCCTTTACCGGTGCAAATTTATAGCTAATAACATGATTGTACGGGTAGGCTGTCTCTAAGATTATTTTACCACCAAAATTCTCTGTTAAATCTAATGTGCCGTCAATATATAAATTAGAAAACAACGTATCCTGGGTCAAATGCCATGCATATTCAGAAACAGAGGATAACATTCTTGCCACATTAGGCGGGCAGCATGCACAGGCAAACCATTTGGGTCTTACAGGAAGAGCATGCTTGTGGGTCTTTGCTTCCCCTGAAATACCGGGTAAGGTCTCCAATGGATTGACATAGAAAAACCTGGTTCCATCTAACTGCATTCCTGCCAGCACACCATTATATAATGCCCGCTCCATTATATCAGCATATTTTCGATTTCTTTCCAGATAGAGCATTTTATTGGCAAAGAAAATCAAACCGATTGCGGCACAGGTTTCCGCATAAGCTGTATCGTTTGGCAGATGATAGTCTTCAGTAAAAGCTTCACCTTCATAAGCAGAACCGATACCACCTGTTACATACATTCTGCACTGGGTAATATTGTTCCAGAGAGTCTTGCAGGCCTCTGTCAATGTTGTATCGCCAGTTTCCATTGCTGCGTCTGCCATTCCGGTATATAAATATACCGCTCTTACTGCATGCCCGGTAGCTTTCTTCTGTTCCCTGACCGGAGCATTACACTGCATGCATTCTTTGTCCTCCGGATCAGCACCCCATACTGTCCATTTTCTTCTTTCCTTTTCCTTGCAGAAATAATCACTGTCTACACCTCTCACGTTAATAAAATGAAGTGCTAATTCCTTATATTTCTCTTTCTTAGTGCAGCGATACATGCGTAATAATGCCAGCTCTATCTCCGGATGTCCCGGATATCCTTCTGCTCCATCTTCAATAAAACGTTTGTAAATATGGTCTGCCATACCACACATAATATCTAACAATTTAACCTTACCGGTACACTCAGCGTAGGCAACGGCAGCTTCCATCATATGTCCTGCGCAATATAATTCATGTGCTTCCTGCAAATTGGTCCATCTTTGATCTGGAGCCTTTACGGTAAAGTAAGTGTTCAGATATCCGTCTTCCTGCTGTGCCTCGCCAATCAGATCGATAATTTCATCACAGCGTCTTTCCAGTTCAGCATCCGGATACTGTGTCAAAGAGTAGGCCACGCCCTCTAACCATTTTGCTACGTCACTGTCCTGAAATACCATACCATAAAACTCACCATCACACTTTCCGGTCTTCAGCTTCTCTGCAGCCATACGGAAATTCTCAATACAGTGACTTTTGTCCGCACCTTCAATCTGGTCATTAAGTGCCTTCTCCTGATAAGGAAGCACTACATCTTTGACCAGCTTTTCATATCTGCCAAAAAAACCATCATTTACCTTAAACTTCTTTACTAATTGCAAATCACCCATTACATACCCTCCATCTGATTCATGTTTCTTTCAGCAGGCGGCTCTGCCTGCTTCCTATATTATGTATAATAATCCTCTATTACATAATTTAAAATGGAATAAAATCTTTATAATTTGTACTTTTTTCCGATTTTACCATAACATGCCTCAAATTACGGGAGCTTTTCCGACCTGCTTTCCTAGATACCGGGTATATATGTTTTCCGATATTCACCGGGTGGGCATCCCTTCTTTCTATGAAATATTTTGCTAAAGTAAAACACGTCCGAAAATCCTGTCAATTGCGCAATTTCTGTAATGGATTTATTGGTTTCCTTCAGCAGCTGTTCTGCTTTTCGTAATCTTAGTGTGCACTGATATTCCTTAATGGTTTGTCCGGTCACTTCCTTAAACAGGGTTCCTGCATATTTATAGGACAAGCCACAGGCTTCCTGAATCTGTGCAGAGGTAAATCCATCTATATAATGCTGTCTCACATAATTCTGTATCTGCTCCGCATAACCGTTGCTCACCTTATCATCCTGTGCATTTTGTGCACATTCCAGGAAAATCTGCCATAGACGGATGGATGCCTGTGGAATATTCCCATGAATATGAGCTTCTATCATTTTCTCAAAGTTTCTCTTTATTTGTGTCTTCTCTTCACAATTTATTAATTTGGGGAGAGTAATGAAATACCGATCCTTCTCAGAAGGCTTAAGGCTTACCCTTTCATCATAATAAATCCCTCTTGGAAGCTCCTCCATACAGGATGAGGGAGCATCACAATAAAAATGCGCATAATACCAGGATGATCCTATTTCAAATGATCTATTCCCCCAATGATGAATACCACTTTTCAGGAAAAAAATCTGATCCGGCATAATTCTATAAGGAATCCCGTCCTCTATAATCTCCATGCTTCCCTGTAATAAATAAATTGCCACATGAAATGGTGCTGTCCGATCCGCATGGATCATCGGTGCCAACGTCACACTATAATCTGCTTCACTTACAAAAGGCATAGCTGTACAGGGTATCTTCAATAAATGCTCCATCGACAAATCCTCCATTTCATTCTTTTAATGGCTTTCTTCTTATCTGCCTCCAGCGCAGATAATCCACATAGTACCTTCCTTACTTGTATGATCTCTAGCCCTTTACGGCACCGGCAGCTATTCCCTTTACTATATTTTTCTGCATCAGGATATAGAAAAATAGGGATGCTGGAAATAACGAAATTGGCTAAGATCAGGTTCCACTGATTACTGTATGTTCCGTAAAAGTACTGCTGTGAAAGCGGCAGTGTCATAGGCTCTTAGTAAAGTATATTTATATAATTTCCTTGCGAAATACCGCACTTTGTTACACCTTCAGCGAGAGCTTTGGCTTTTCAAAAATGTTACTTAACACATGACAGCATGCCCCTAAGGGATACTCCTCCTGTTTTAATGAGCCAACCCGGATATCAATTTCATTTTCATACCCTCTCATCATATACTGCCTTGCTGTTTCTTTGATCTCTTTTATGAATTCACTGTCCTTAATCTGAGGATATCCACCAATGATCACTGTCGTAACCTCCAGGGTTTTGATCATATTTGCGACAGCAATTCCAATATAAAAAGCAGACTGCTTCAATATCTGGCAGCTGATTTCCTCTCCCTTTTCTGCCTTGTCAATGAAATCCAGCACTGTCCGGTGCCTTTCTTCTTCCGCAATATAAGTTCCCGCCTTAATGCACCGCGCTTTATATTCTTTGTTCATTGCTATCTCACTTGCAAATGCATCCAGACATCCATGTCTGCCGCAGGAGCACAGGGGTCCTTCCGGATTGACCGTCGTATGTCCGATAAAGCCTGCATTGCCCTGACGTCCGTCCAGGGCATGTCCGTGGTAGAAAATAGCACTTCCTATACCAGAGCGAAGTCCAATATAAAGAAAATCCTGTATGTCAGATGACATATATTTTTCACGTTCTGCCTCAGCCAGCAGATGGACATCATTTTTGATATATACGGGCACATGGAATTTCTCCTCTAATATATCCCTGACATGGATATCATCCCAGTTTCTGATACGTTCAATGTGAATAGAAATTCCGTTTGGTTCATCAACATTTCCAGGAAGCCCAAGTCCAATACCTGCCAGCTGATCCATACTGATACCGGTCTGCCTTACCATGCTGTCAATTTCATCTATAAGACTCTTCATGATCATTTCGGCATCTGCATCATCCTCAAAGTGGATTTCTTTAGAACCGACAATTTTTCTGGCTGCATTTGTTACTGCAAGTCTGGCCGTATGGATAGCAAACTCCAGATCCACACCTATTGCATAACAGGCTTCTGCATTGATCAGTATCAGATCCGCAGGTCTTCCACCCGTACTCTTGACTTGTCCTTCCTTGATGATATAATTATTCTCCTGCAGCTCCTTGATCACCTCAAGAACAGTAGGCCGGCTGACCATCGTTCTGCGTACGATCTCTTCTATCGTTAGTGGCTGGTACTGAAGGATGGTCTGCATGATCAGATATTTATTCGCTTCTTTCAGAACCCGTGTCGTATTTTTCATTTACAATTCCCCCTTCTGTTTCTCATCATAACATCACCCCTCTATTTTGTAAAGTATATTTACATAATTATTTTATAAAAGATTTTTACAAAAATAGTTTAAATTATTTTTCGTTTATGTTATACTCGAGGAGTATATAAATGATAATTTTAGAAAGGATACGTTGTTAGCATGAATATGGGATGCCTATGAAAAAATCAAAAAACAATATTATTAAGGAAAGGTGCTTTATTATGATAACTATAAAAGATCATTATCCTGTCATTGACCAGACAATCCAGCAGGTAAAAGACCGGTTTGGTTCTGACAGCAAAATTGCTGTTATGTTTGAAAACTGTATTTCCAATACATTACAGACCACCATAAAAGTACTGGACGACGGTTCCATATTTGTTATTACCGGAGATATTCCAGCCATGTGGCTTCGTGATTCAGCCTGCCAGCTCCGTCCTTTTCTCTTTTTTGCCAAAGAGGATCCGGAGATTGCCGACATCATAAACGGCCTGATCCAGAAGCAGATGCAATGTATCCAGATAGATCCTTATGCCAACGCCTTTAATGAATGTGCAAATGGTAATTGCTGGGAGCACGACAAAACAGATATGAAGCCGGAATTATGGGAAAGAAAATTTGAAATTGATTCTCTTTGTTTTCCTGTCCAGCTCTCTTATCTCTTTTGGAAAAATACCGGTTATACAGCACACTTTACCATGGACTGGTTAAAATCCGCAAAAACGATTATATCCGTATTCCGTACAGAACAGGATCACGAGCATAAATCTCCCTACACCTTTGAACGCATGAACTGCGTTCCCACTGACACATTATCCAGAAATGGAAAGGGCGCACTGGTAAAAAGCAATATTGGGCTGATATGGTCCGGCTTCCGCCCAAGTGATGATTCCTGTACTTATGGATATTTAATTCCTTCCAACATGCTCGCCAGCGTTATTCTTGAAAATATTTCAGAAATAGCTGAGCAGATATATCATGACTCTGTTTTAGCAGCAGAGGCACACCAGTTTTCCTCAGATTTGCGGAAAGCAATAGAATCCCTTTCTATTGTTCCTGGTCAAAGTAAAGAATTTTATGCTTATGAAATAGACGGATTTGGCGAATATAACATCATGGATGACGCCAATCTTCCCAGCCTTCTGTCACTTCCCTATATCGGATACTGCGACAGGAAAGATGGGCGATATCTGAACACAAGAGAGATCATCCTCAGTGACAGAAACCCTTATTATTATGCCGTAGCCTGTGCAAAAGGCATTGGAAGCCCACATACACCAGCCCGTTATATATGGCATATCGGACTCGCCATGCAGGCACTGACTACTACATCTGCCAAAGAGCGTGAGCAGCTCCTTGACACGCTGACTCATACAGATGCAGGCACTGACCTCATGCATGAGGCTTTTCTGGTAGATGACCCTGCACAATATACCCGTCCATGGTTTTCATGGGCCAATTCTGTATTCTGTGAGCTGATCCTGGATTGCTGCGGTTACCATCTGGAAATGTAACATCCATTCACAGCAGCATATAAAACTGCACACCATACAGTGCCAGCACCCCGGGGATCCCAAGAAAACCCGCTATAGAAAATGTGATCAGATTATAGCCAACGTGGATCCCCTCCATGATGCTGCCAAGCACCTGATTCCCCAGATAAAAAAGCAGACAGCCTGCCATGCCCCGCAATATGAAATTCAAAATTTTTTCCATCAATTTCATTATTTTAAATCTTTCTCCGTCCTCTCTCCAGTCCAGCTGCCTGTATGTCCAGGCCAGCCAGACATCTCCTGTAATTATATATGTTTCTTCATGTAATTTATGAATAAAAGCCAGAAACCCGGACTATACTTTTTTCAAAAGGAAATATCTGGGAGGCTGCACATGAAATCATATTTTGGATTTTCTTCCCATACCAACAGAACCCTTTCGGAGGAAGAACTACAGAGAAATGCTCTTCTTTCTGATCTGGAGCAAACAAAAAAAGCCCTGGAGATCGCATATGCGGGCTTTGACAATGTCACAGAACCGGATCTCATCGACTGCTATATCTACGAGGTCAATTCTGTGCTGAAGCGCTATAAATTTTTAATGGAACAGGCAGCACACCTGTGTATGCTGCCTGAAGAAAAAACTACTGCTTCTGTTTTAAACACGGAAGCCCCGGCTGCTACCCTGATCAGCTAAGCTCTCGTTCAGAGCTCCTCTGCCATAGGTAAGTCCTGCATAAACGGCCTGCGTGTTTTCCATAACGGCACCGGAATCATCCTGCTCACTGATAGTCTCATAAGCATCCTTAAGTTTTCTGACCATATCCTCCGGCTCCTTTAGCAGTGCGGCATCCTGTCTGGCATCTGCCTGGATCAGCGTCCTGTCCGCAAAGAGATAGAGCTGCAGCAGGTTTCCGGAAACAGGGTATTCATGATTCAGAGAGTGGCTCAGTTCGTGGATACATGCCCTTGCCCGTTTGATACCGGTATGAAAGGCTGCCTCATCCCTGTTGCCAGCCGCATCTTCTGCTTCCTTCAGATAATCCAGTGTCATTTCATATAAGATCACTACAAGCTGTGTCCGGCTTGCCTGAGATATTTTCAGCGTATACTGCTGTTTCTTTTCATCCGTCATTTCATTTCCCTCTATGTGTCAGAAATCTGTACTTACTGCAGAAGCTGAAGTACCTGGGAAGGTCTTTCATTGGCCTGAGCCAGCATGGAGGTACTTGCCTGGGAAAGTACCTGCAGAGTTGTATATTCTGTCATTTCTTCCGCCATATCTGTATCCATGATCCTGGAATAAGCTGCCGTCATATTCTCTGAAGTAATATCCAGGCTGCTGACTGTGTGCTCCAGACGGTTCTGATAAGCACCGATCCGGCTTCTTGCCTCCGATACATATTTAATAGCTGCATCAACCTGATCGATCGCTTTTGTCGCCCCCTCTGCGGTCGTCAGATCCAGGGATTCGATTCCCATATTAAGGCAGGAAATCCTGGGGATACGGATACCAAGCTGCTGTCCTTCATTAGCACCGATCTGGGTGTCCATAGCGCCAAAGCCTGCAAGCTCCATCTTAAAATTTTTTGTAGTAACATCATCCTTCTGTATGCCGCTCCGGATCTCCAGCTTCAGTTCAAATCCATTGTCTCCGGTGATCGTGGCGATATTACCGTCTATACCACTTACCTTTACTCCGGCAACAGTCTGTCCGCCGGGTCCCGTAATTGTTACAGAGGACTTTGCCGAATCCAGGTCGCCATCCTTATCCGTACCGATCTTCAGGTCTGCCACCTGATATTGTCCCGCCTTAACCTCATCTCCATAATAAGCAACCTTCACATCAACGTTATCGGTATACCCTTTCAGGTCAAAGGATCCATCCAGGATCTTCTGTCCATTAAACTCAGCCTCTCCTGAGATTCTGTCAATTTCCTCTTTCAGCTGCTGGGCTTCATTATTGATGATCTCACGATCCTGTTCCGTCAGGGTTCCTGTACTTGCTTTTACAGAAAGCTCATTCAGACGCTGCAACATATCATGGATCTCTGACATGGTTCCATCTGCGATCTCGATCACAGAAATACCATCGCCTGCATTATCTGTTGCAACAGAAACACCCGCAATCTGTGCATTCATTCTCTTGGCCATGGCAAGTCCTGACGGATTGTCCTTGGCGTGCGTGATCTTATAGCCGGAGGAAAGCTTTCCCAGGGATGCCGCCAGCTTATTGTCGTTTCTTGTCAGTGCATTATTGGCAATTGCTGCGGACGCATTAAAATTAATTTTCATCTTATTCTGATTCCTTTCTGCTTATCTGTCTGATAAAACTGATATATGTTCTGGCAACCCGGTACAGGGCTGCATCCGTCTGTCCTTTTTCCTTACCAGATCCGGCCTTTAACGCATAACCGGCAGGATCCAGGGTTTCTTCTGTAATGAAGTGAATGTCTCCTGCCCGGATCTCTTCCTCAGAGAGCATTTGCCGGAAAAGCTCAGCCTCTCCGGAAAGCTTCTCTGCAGCACGTCTTTCCTGACTGATGCTGCAGCCTGTAAGTCCCATCTTTCCAAAGGAAAACTCCGCTGCATTCTTTCCAAGCGCTTCCGTTTCCAGAGAGATAGTAACCTTACTTTCCGCCCCCTCCTTATGGATCATAGTCAGATTTACCGCTGTCAACTCTCCATTTATCTGAAGCGGCAGGGTATAATTTTCTTCTTTGGCCATAGATCTCAGAAAGCCTACCTGTCTGCAAAGACTGTGCAGATATCTTACGTCCAGGATATCTGTTGTGTTCTCAAAGGCCTGTCTTTCAATCTGCTCTGACAGAACATCTGCCAGGCGGTCATAAGCCTTACCTGCACTCTCCTGTGTCGTAAATCCGGATAATAGCTCTTCTCCAAGGTCTTCTATACTGATCCTGTCTGTACCAGCTTCATCTGATGGCTCCCTGGCTGTCTTGTCTGCATGATCCTTCTTCGCTTTGCCAGTTGTCTGAGTTCCTCTTTCAAAACCCCTGATACCCTTGAACAGTTCTGCAGGTGCCCGCAGCAATTCTCCTGCCACCAGCAGATTATCTGCCGTGATAGGCTGTCCATTGTCTGAAAGATATCGGAAAATCTCTTCTTCGCTGGCGGCCGCTGCACGGAAATTCTCTGCCCCTCCAGCCATTTCTCCTTCTGCCGGTGTCCCTTCTGCCAGCTCATCTGCCGCCGGATCATCATTCTCTGTGAATGCCTGGTGCATTTCTTTTCTTGTATGGATAAATCCCCGCTCGATCTGCGCAATGATGGAATCTGTAAGGTCACCTGCTTCGATAACCTCTTTCCCATCACCAATTTTATAATCCATATGCTTCTTCTTCGCCGTTCTCACAGCTGACAAAAGATTTTCAAGGGTTTCTGACCTGCCAGTATCTGCCACAGCGCCCAGTGCTGCATCATCCCCTTTTTCAATCTGACGGAAAAGCCTGTAAATACCGATATAAGCATCTCTCTCTTCCTGACTGATTTCCTTTTTCTGATCCAGGTGATAAAGAAATTCACTGTAGGAGGCAAGCTCCTCTTCAGGCATCTGCTCCTGCCCCGTCAGATAGGTATAAAGATCCTCCAGCGTCATGGTAAGAGGATTGATCCCCTTCCTGATCATGGAAAGAACCTCTCCCGGTCTTAGATTGTCTGTAATATTCTGCAGCAGTTTTTCTGATGCCCGGATCCTTTCAAAGTTCTTTTCTGTCATATCCATGCTGTTATAGCCAAGGATCCTGATCGTTTTCCTGTTTTCTTCTGTCAGCTCCTTACCCATATCCGCCAGGATATCATCTACATTCTGGAATGCTTTTTTTATGGAATCTCCAAGATCCTTTCTTGGAGCTGTCATCAGCTCTTCGTACTTCTCACCGGCTTTTTCCATGGAGATACGGACAGCTTTGCTCTTCTGTGCAGCTCCCTCCAGTGTATCAGCTGACTCGATCTGCGCGGCCACTGCTGCCGGAGCTCTCCTCAGGCTTTCTGCTGCCTGCAGGGAATCTCTGTACCAGCCTGCCTTTTCCTGTGCTCTTACCGGATCAGTTTCTCCTGTAAGCTCTCTATCCACCTGTATCCCTGCTTCTGACAGCCTGCGGATCAATTCTTCCATCGGAGCTGTCTCAATCTGGAAGCCGCTCCTTAAAAGCTTTAAATTGGCACTGACTGTCATGGAAAGCCGTACCTCTTCAAGATACCTTCTGGCCTGCAGCCTGTCTGCACTCATGCCTGCTCCCTGCAGAGAATCACTGCTGCTCTGATCTGCAGTCTCTTCCAAGCCTGTGCTCTCTGCATGGATTGCAAACAGATTCTTCAGCTGAAAAGGAAGCTCTGATATCAGGATCCTGTCTGCGTCCCGGTCTGTCAGCTCCTTCGTACCTTCCTCTATTCTTACTGCCTGCTGCAGAAGGCTCTCCTTCGCAGTCAGATCAGCATTGCGCACTGCCCTTCCATCAGAAATGGCGATTGCCGCCGCTTTCAGAAAATCCTCTTCCGAAACGGGAAACGTCATTTTCTCCAGCTCATGCAGCTTTGTCAGATTATCTGTGTTAAAGGGTATCCCCCTTTCAATCAGCCATTTGGCATCGGAAACAGATTCTTCATCAACAGAAAGCCCTGCTTCCTGTATCACCTGTTCAATCTGAGGCATGAGACTTTCATACTCCACGGTTTCCGGTTTCTTTACATAATAGCCATCCATTTCACCGGCTCTGTAGTATCCCTGTCCAGTCCTGCCGCTTCCTGCTGCTCCTGCATGAATGGCAAAGTAAATGTTCTCCGGAGTAATGTCAAGCTGATTTTCTACCAGATACCGTATGGTGTCCTCATTCAGAGCGGAAACGGAGGACAGCTGCTCATAGGTCGTTACAGTCTCCTCTATATTCCCCTCTGTCAGAGGAATGTCCTGCTCTGCGAACTGCTTCTGCAGCTCTCTGGCAAAGCTCTCACTTCCTGTGATTCTAGCAAGGCTTTCACAGTCTATGGTATCAGTATAACCAACAACCTGTGTACCTCCCTTTAACAGAGCTGCTTTTATCTTGTCAACAATGGTGACAACCGTATCGATCTCTGTACTGCCCGGATGAAAGCCTTCTTCCTGAAGCTTCGCAAAATCTTCGTCAGATACAGAATTAGACATCACTGCCATATAGTTCCTGCGGGCAGTAATATCCTCCATACCCGCTTTCTGCATAACCTCTTCTGCGGTCCTTCCGTGACCTGCGTAAGCGCTGTTATCCGTAACTGTGCCAGAAATGTCTAATGCAAACCCGGCCGAACATACCTCTCTGGTACTGTCAGCCTTCTGATATCCTGTTGTCGCCCTGTCTTTATTCAAATAGGCCTTGGGATCCTGTCCTGTCCCGTTAAAGATAATATTCATGCTCATTTCCTTTATCCTATTATTTGCAAAAAACAAGGGTGAATGACAATATCATTCACCCTTTATTTCGGTAACATATTCTGTTTTCTTAACCTCTAAAAAAGAAAGATTGCTGCTGTATACGGGGGCAGATCAAATGTAATACTGTACTTCTTGTTATTACACGGCTTTGCTTCTGCTGCAAGCTCTTTCGGGATCACATTTCCATTTCCCGCAAATCTTGTATCGTCACTGTTCAGAAGCAGCTTATATTTCTTTTTCTTCGGTACTCCAACCACGTAATTCTCCCACTTCATGGGAGTCATATTCAGAATAAATAACAGTTCATTCTTTCCATTCTCTGATTTACGGAAGAAGCTGTATACACTCCTGTCCTTGTCATCACAGTTCAGCCACTCAAAGCCTGCCCAGCTGTTATCGTTTTCATACAGGCAGGGATATTTGCGGTAGATCTGCAAAAGCTCTTTCACATAATCATGCATACCCTTATTCAGATCATTCTCCAGAAGGAACCAGTCAAGCTCCCTTGCTTCACTCCATTCTCTTTCCTGTCCAAATTCCTGTCCCATGAAAAGCAGCTTCTTGCCGGAATGTCCAAGCATATAAGTGTAACCCAGTCTTAAATTGGCATATTTGTCTACTTTGTAGCCTGGCATCTTTTCTACCATGGAGCACTTCAGGTGGACTACCTCATCATGGGAAAGCGGCAGGATATAATGCTCACTCTCATTGTAGCTCATGGCAAAGGTCATTGCATAATGGTTATCCTTACGGAAATAAGGATCCAGCTTCATGTATTCACAAAAGTCATGCATCCAGCCCATATTCCATTTAAAGCTGAACCCGAGACCGTCCTCTTCAATAGAATGTGTAACACCAGGCCACGCGGTTGACTCTTCAGCAATCGTCATAAATCCGGGATATGTACCCCTCACTACTGAATTCAGATGCTTAAAGAATTCAATTGCCTCCAGGTTCTTATTCCCGCCATATTTATTCGGCACCCACTGGCCATCCTTCTTGCCATAATCCAGATACAGCATGGATGCCACTGCATCCACACGGATACCATCAATATGGAATTCCTTGATCCAGAATAATGCATTGGCGATCAGGAAATTCTTAACTTCATTCTTTCCATAATTAAAGATCTTGGTACCCCAGTCTGGATGCTCGCCCTTCCTCGGATCCGGATCTTCAAAAATACACTGCCCGTCAAATCTGCCAAGTCCATGTGCATCTGTTGCAAAATGTGCCGGTACCCAGTCCAGGATCACACCGATCTTATTCCTGTGAAGCTTGTTTACCAGATACATGAAGTCCTGTGGATCTCCATATCGTGCTGTAGGTGCATAGTATCCGGTCACCTGATAACCCCAGGAGCCATCGAAGGGATACTCCGCAATACCCATCAGCTCCACATGGGTATATTTCATTTCCTTTAAATATTCTACGATTCTGTCTGCAAATTCACGGTAATTATAAAAGCCCTGCTCTTCCGATCTTGGATGTCTCATCCAGGAACCGATGTGACATTCATAAATTGCCAGCGGCTCTTTATAATAGTCCCTTTCCTCACGTTCCCTGAGCCACAGATCGTCTGTCCATTTATAGCCGGAAATATCAACCGTTTTTGATGCAGTCCCAGGGCGCATTTCTGCGCTGTTGGCAAAAGGATCTGCCTTATATAGCTTCTCGCCGGAAGGTGCCGTAATAAGAAACTTATACAGCTCCCCTGTTCCTACACCCGGAAGAAAAACCGTCCAGATTCCACCCGCACCAAGCTTTGTCATAGGTGCTGCCTCTTCGTTCCAGCCGTTAAAGGTACCAATCACATGTACGCTGGCAGCATTCGGTGCCCATACACCAAAGAAAGTTCCCTTTCTTCCATTCTCCACTGAAGGATGCGCACCCAGCTTTTTATAAATATCATAATGTGTACCCTGAGCAAATAAATACTGGTCTGCTTCTGAAATAAATACGGTTCCCTCGGTCTGTTTTTTCTTTTCCATGCAGAAAAACCCCCTTGATTTTTAGTAATGCATAAAGTCCTTTTCTCTTAAAACAACCATATCCTCATCATCATATCTCTTGCCAAACAGCACATCAAAGAAATGCTTCGGTGTCTTCTTATCTGCATAATAGATCGCTTCATCCACGATCTCTTCAATTTCTGAGAGTGTTACCTCATGGTCACTGGTCTGCATATCTGCAATTCTCGTATGCAGTGCCAGAACACCCAGCTCATCAATCGCATATTCCTGCTCCAGGGCGTACTTTCTTGCGTATTTAACAAGTGTCTGATCATCCAGTGCTTCCACATCTACCCTGAGATTAAAGATTGTTGCCAGTGCCGGATATTTCGTCAGGAACTTTTCTATCGCTTCCTTTTTATCTTCAAGGATAATGATCAGTCCCTTTCCTTCCTGATTCAACTCTCTGATCAGGGATTCCACTGTATTCTTCTTCATGGAAGCTGCACCCTCAATGATCAGCGCCCCTCCAAGGAGGCGGTCCAGGGTTGCTCCAACTTCCTTCTTGTTCATATTGCCCCCGGAAATTTTGGCCACCTTGCCTGAAAAATTATTATCAGAAAGCTGAACCTCCTTCACAAGAAGCTTGGCAAGTGCAGTGGTACCTGTGCCCTCTTCTCCTGTGATCACAACATTTCCTGTGTAAGATGCCAGGCTGATATTATCAATTACCTCTACGATCTGCTTTCTTGTTTTCTTGTGATGGATGAACGGAGCGAACTGCTCTCTCTCACTCCTGCTCATTTCGCGTGCAGTATAGGAATTCCCTGCCTCTGCTGTTCCCTCTTCTTTCGTTTTTTCTTCTTCCGTTTTTTCTTCTTCCGTTTTTTCTTCTTCTATTTTTTCTTCTTCTATTTTTTCCTCTGCTGCTTCTTCCTCAGCAATCTCTTTCTCTGGTACTTCCTCAGCCGGGATTTCTTCGTCTAAAGACGTATCCGCTTCCCCGGTCTCTTCCTCTATGATCTCAGCATCTTCTATGACTTCCGGCTGCTTTTCCGACTGCTCTTCCGGCTGTTCTTCAGCCTTCTCCTCTTCCTTTGCATCAATATCAGAAACCTTTACTACCTTGGGGCGCTCTGCTTCTGCTCTTTTCTTACTTTCCCTCACAGCAGCATCCACCATGGCCTTTTCCAGCTCCTCAAGAAGTCCTGTCTTGGTCGCCTCATCAAAGTCTGAGAACAGGGAATCCGTCTGCTTGTGTACGCGCTCCTTGATCTCCTGCAGCATCTTCTGCTCATTGTCTTTCTTCATCTTTTCCCATTCAGCCATAACATCATCAATACTCAGCTGACCGGTGATCTGCTTCTCTATCTGCTCTTCCTCCGGAATAGCCAGACTGATCTGTCCGTCATATTCCTGGGAAAGGATATCATCAAAACCTGATGGCTTGTGAAATGTACGGATCACACCCGTATTACTGATCGCCGGATTTGGTGACGCCTCCGGAAGTCTTTCTCTGTCCTTCTGCAGAGATTCTGCCCTGTCGGCCACTTTAGAAACAGACTCCTGCATGGCTGCAATATTCCGTGAGGTCTGTGCATCCTTCTCCACCAGCTCAGAGATCACATCTTCTACCTTAACTTCAGAGGTATTGCCAAAGAATACTTCCTCAGATACAGGATCTGCTGCTTCTGAATCACTGTCAGTCAGCATATCCTCACTGATCAGCTGCATTTCATCGGTATCCTGCTTAACAGCAGCCGGTGTTTCCGGTCCGGAAGCTGCAGGAAGTTCCTCCGCAGGCATTTCTGATGCTGTTACCTCATGGATATCTGCTGCTTCAGCCATGTCTGCTGCTTCAGCAGCTTCTGCTTCTTCTTCCACATCCTGTGTTTCCTTCTGTACGGCATTCTCACGTTCCTCTGCATGAGATGATACCCCCAGAAATTCCTTCATGCTTTCCGCAAGCTCTTTCTGCAGATTGATGGTATTATACTGACTTACATCAACTGTCTTGACTTCGATCTCATCCAGACTCTTGCCCGGCAGCTCCTGGGTAGGATCTGTAAGTACATTCTGCTCCCTGCTGAACTCATCATCCTCTTCCTCTTCTGCTGCCGCCTGTCCGGCTTCCTCCTGAATGGCTTTTCCTTCTGTCACAATATCGGCTTCAATAATGCCGCCGGTATGCTTCATCTGCTCATATTTCGCTTCCTGCTCCTCTGTCAGGGGCTGGTGCAGCTTTTTCAGCTCCAGCGCCTTCAGAACATATCTGCCGTCAGAAAACCAAAGGAACATCTCATCACATTCCTCTACACATTTGGACTCAAGTCCTACCCTGTGATAAAGATATGCCAGTTCATAAGCCCACTTCTCACGGTAATCCTTTTTCTTCAGCTCCTCCAGTACTGCAATTCTCTCTTCCAGGCTGACTTCCTGTGCCTCATAAAGCTTATACTGAAGAATGTATCTGCCAGAGTCCTTCGGCGCAAGCTGCACAAATTCCTTATAGTATTCGATTGCCTGCACATATTCTTCCAGCTTAATGGAAAGCTCACAAAGTGAATAAACAATAGGGCGCCTTCCGCCGCCCTTCTCATAGGCAAGCAGGAGAATATCCCTGCTGTCCTCATATCTTCTGTTGATTTTATATAGATCACTGATCGTACAGAGCATCATCACACTTCTGACCCTGCGCCAGTCAATGGTATCTGCAATCTTAGCAGCTTCCGCATATTCGCCGTCAGCGATCAGCGATTTAATCTCTTCTGCACGTACTTTATATTCATACTTATCCAAGGTACTCACCTCATGCTCTCAGATTTATGGACAAAATAACCCGATTTTCATTTTTTAAGTGTACCATAGCATGCCCTTTCTGTCAAAGGACACAAAAAAAAGCACCATCCCCAAGGCTCATATGTCCTCAAAAACGGTACTTGTAAGTGCACCGCCAGGGGCTCGAACCCTGGACACCCTGATTAAGAGTCAGGTGCTCTACCAACTGAGCTAGCGGTGCGTTTCCCTTGCAAAATCTTGTGTATCATTTGCAACGCAAGTGTTATTATAGTATAATGCTTTTTGAATTGCAAGTATTTTTTCAAAAATTTTTAAAAAAATTGAAAATGGAGTTTTTCTTATGATTTTTGATACCCATGCACATTATGATGATGAGGCTTTTCAGGAGGACAGGGACAGTCTTCTCATGAGCCTTAAGGACAATGACATCGGCGCTGTGATCAATGTTGCTGCCGATATGGAAAGCGTAGAGACTACCCTTGCCCTGTCACAGAAGTACTCTTTTGTCTATGCAGCTCTTGGCGTCCATCCTTCTGGCACTGCTGCCCTTACAGAAGAAGACATGCAGCACATCCTGACTCTTGCCACCGGGCACTCCGTGAAAAGGGGTGGTAAAGTAGTGGCTATCGGTGAGATCGGTCTTGATTATTATTATGAAGGGAATGGGGATCCGGAACGTACCATTCAAAAGAAATGGTTTGAGCGCCAGCTCTTTCTGGCAAAAGAAGCCGCCCTTCCTGTTATCATCCATTCCAGAGACGCTGCCAGAGATACTTATGATATCATGAAATCCGCTGATGCCGGAAATATTGGCGGTGTTGTCCACTGCTACTCCTATTCTCTGGAAATGGCAAAGGAATTCCTTTCCCTCGGCTTTTCTTTTGGGATCGGCGGCGTACTTACCTTTAAAAATGCCAGAAAGCTCTTTGATGTGGTAGAATATCTTCCGATGGATAAAATCCTTCTGGAAACAGACTGTCCTTATCTTGCCCCTGTGCCAAACAGAGGAAAAAGGAACAGTTCCCTGAATCTTCCTTATGTGATAAAAGCAATCAGTGAGATCAAGAAGCTTCCAGAAGAACAGATCACAGCAGCCACAGAGCAGAATGCCAGAAAGCTCTTTGGCATAAAAGAGTAAGGAGGATACCCATATGCCAACTCTCGGAAATCCGGCAGGAACGCTGGAAATACTGAAAAAATATAACTTTAACTTCCAGAAACGCTTCGGGCAGAACTTTCTGATCGATGGAAATATCCTGAATAAGATCATTTCCTCCGCAGGGATCACCAGGGATGATTTTGTACTTGAGATCGGTCCCGGCATTGGAACCATGACCCAGTATCTGGCTGAAAGTGCCAGGGAAGTGGTATCTGTAGAAATTGACAGGGCACTGATCCCCATTCTTGCAGACACCCTTTCTCCCTATAATAATGTCACTATTATCAACGAAGATATCCTGAAGGTGGACATTGCCGCTCTTGCCAGAGAAAGAAACAACAGCAGACCGATCAAGGTCGTTGCCAACCTTCCCTACTATATTACAACCCCTATCATTATGGGACTTTTTGAAAGCCATGTCCCTTTAAAAAGCATTACTATCATGGTACAGAAGGAAGTGGCACAGCGCATGCAGGTTGGTCCCGGCACGAAAGATTACGGTGCCCTGTCCCTGGCTGTCCAGTATTATGCAAAGCCGGAAATCGTAGCTACCGTTTCTCCGGAATGCTTTATCCCAAAGCCAAATGTCGGCAGTGCCGTGATCCGGCTCACCTGCCATGATAAGCCTTCCGTGACCGTTCCTGATGAGAGATTTCTGTTTGACGTGATCCGTGCCTCCTTCCAGCAGCGCAGGAAAACACTGACTAACAGCCTTTCTCATGCAGGTCTTCCCGGTATTACCAGGGAGGCTGTAGAGCAGGCTCTCCTGGAAATGGAGCTTTCTCCCTCCATCCGGGGAGAAGCCCTTTCACTGGAGGAATTTGCCGCCCTCAGCAGTATTCTTTATACAAACAGGAAATAAATAAAGATGTCATTGATCGAAGAAATCAGAACCAGACAAAATATTACAAAGGATCAGCTTGTCCACCTCCTTACTACAGAAGATGAATCACTTCTGACCCGTTTAAAAATAACCGCCAGGGCAGTCGCAGACTCCGTTTACGGAAACCAGATCTTTATCCGCGGACTGATCGAATTTACCAATTATTGCAAAAATGACTGCTATTACTGCGGCATCCGGAGAAGCAATACGCGCTCTGACCGCTACCGCCTCACAGAGGATCAGATCCTCTCCTGCTGCCAGAATGGCTACGAGCTTGGCTTCCGTACCTTTGTCCTGCAGGGCGGAGAAGATCCATGGTATAGCGATGATAAGATCTGTGCGGTCGTATCCCGGATCCGTTCCTCCTACCCGGACTGTGCGGTCACACTTTCTATTGGTGAAAAGTCAGAGGAAAGCTACCAGCGCTTCTTTGACGCCGGCGCTGACCGGTATCTGCTCCGGCATGAAACTGCCGATGAAACGCATTACAGAAAGCTCCATCCTGAGGAAATGTCTCTTTCCCACAGAAAAAACTGTCTCAGGACACTGAAAAGAATCGGCTACCAGACCGGATGTGGCTTTATGGTAGGATCTCCTTTCCAGACCATGGACAGTCTTTATGAGGATCTTATGTTTATTCTGGAATTGCAGCCGGAAATGACAGGCATCGGTCCCTTCATTCCCCATAAGGATACCCCATTTGCAGACCGCCCCGCCGGCACACTCGACAGAACGCTGCGGCTTCTGTCCATTATAAGGCTCCTGCACCCCCATGTGCTGCTGCCTGCCACCACTGCCCTTGGCACCATTCATCCTCTGGGAAGGGAAATGGGCATACAGGCCGGTGCCAATGTGGTCATGCCAAATCTTTCCCCCACAGATGTACGGGGCAAATATCTTCTCTATGATAACAAGATCTGCACCGGTGATGAAGCTGCTGAATGCCGCTGCTGTATGCAGCGGCGCATGGAAGGCATTGGCTATGAGGTCGTCACAGACAGAGGAGATTTCCGCTGATATCCCTTTTCGTGCTGCTGCTTGTACTGCTTCGGCGTCATCCCCTTCCACTTCCGAAAGGTCTTGATCAGGTGGCTGCTATCTGAAAACCCGGTCTCCTGGCTGATATAGCTTAAGTCAAAATCTGTGAACAGCAGCATATCTGCCACCTTACTGATCCGGATCAGCTCAATATACTCCTTGCAGGAACGTCCATAATACTGCTTGAAATTTTTAGCAAAATAAGAATAGCTCATATTGCACCGGTCTGCCAGTTCTTCCACCCGGATAGGCTCACCGGCATGTGCATCTATGTAAGTCGTGATATCACGGAAGGAATTGATCTCCCTTGGCTGTCCGGCCAGTTTATCCGTATCAAAACCATTTTCTCTCCAGATACGGATCAGTCCTACCATCAGATCACAGATCCTGTCATGGACAATAATCCCATAACCATAATCTCTTTTCTCAAGTTCTTCCCTGCATCGTTCAAAAACAGAGGCCACTGGCAGATGCCGGAGCTGACTTTCCTGAAAAAAAACATTTGCATGCTCATCCTTGCTCGCACTGCGCAGGATCATGGGAAGACTCGGCGCATAGCTTTTCTCTGTATACAGCCTGTTAGTATCAAATTTCAGCACCTCATATTTCAGTGGTCCATTGGTAACTGCATAGATCCCATGCACCGCCTCCGGATGAAAAATGATCAGATCCCCCGGCTCCAGAATATAATTGCAGCCATCACACTCTATCAGCGCCGTTCCCTCTTTCATATAGATCAGCTCCATAAAATAGTGCCAGTGGGATCGTATGGGAAATGCCATCTGTGAGGTATCATATAAAAATGCCTCATAAGGTGAATCCAGTGTATCATGATATTCAAATAAATACTGCATTTCTTTGCTCTTTTCCAAAATAGATTTATACAATTTTCACATGACTATATTATACCGGACAGACAAGGAAAGTGCTATATTTTTACTGTTTCAGAAAGTATAATTTTGTAAAAAGGAGTCCGATATGGAACTGATGCAGATGATCAAGGGCATTACCTTTGCCCCCTTTTCCCGCAGAGGAAAGCTGGATACCAAAGCCGCAAGAGCAAGTCTTCGCAATCTGAAAAAGCTGACAGGTGCCAACTTGATCATTCTTGTTCCAAACGGACTTCAGGAAACCCCTCAGTCAGAAACCATTGCTCGTGAAACGCAGGCCAATGCCACTGATGAAGAGTTTCTTTCTATCATTGAATATGCTCACAGCCTTGGTCTTTCAGTAGCCTTAAAGCCCACTGTCAACTGCATGAACGGAACCTGGCGGGCCCACATCAGCTTTTTCGACAAGGATGTTCCCTGTGAACCTAAGTGGAGTAACTGGTTTGCCTCCTACACCGCATTTCAGCTTCATTATGCAGCCCTTGCTGAAAAAAGTGGCTGCGCAATGTTTATCGCAGGCTGCGAGATGGTCATGAGTGAGCACCGGGATGCTGAGTGGCGAAAGCTGATATCTGATATCAAAGAGGTCTATCACGGACCGGTTTCTTATAATACAGACAAATATCAGGAAGACAATGTTACCTGGTGGGACTGCGTGGATGTGATCTCTTCAAGCGGCTATTACCCTGTAAATGACTGGGAAAATCAGCTTGACCGGATTGAAAGGGTCGTAAAAAAATTTAACAAGCCCTTTTTCTTCGCAGAGTGCGGCTGCATGTCTACCAAAGGCTCCTTTCTCGTTCCCAACGACTGGTGCATCCGTGGGGAGGCTGCTCCTGACGAACAGGCTTCGTGGTACAAGGCCATGTTTGAGGCCTGCAAAAAGCGCCCCTTTGTCAGAGGCTTCTGTATATGGGACTGGGCTGCAAAGCAATATCCTCTATCAGGAGCTGCAGCCAATACCGGCTATGAAATTTACGGAAAGCCTGCTTTGGAAGTCGTACATCACTATTATAAGGAAATGAACTGACATGATTGACTTTACAAGACCAGAGGACATCGACCTGGATGCTTCTGAAAAAGCACTTTTGGAGACTTTTAAAAGAAACGAAGGCAACAGCCTGAAAATACTTCTCAGCATTTATAAGGGATATTACGGAAAGCTGTTTCTTTCCATTGTATTTTTTGCCATCAAGCATTCGCCTGTCTGGGTTCTTCCCATTGTAACGGCAAATATCATCAATATAGCAACAGAAAGACCTGACAACGCAGGTATGAAAATCCTGGTTAATGCGCTGTTCATGTCTTTCTTTATGATACAGAACATTTTTACTAATTATCTGCATACCTGGCTATATGCCAAAACTGTCAGGAGCGTAGAACAGGAGCTGAGAAGCTCTCTGGTCAGGAAGCTGCAGCAGCTTTCCATTTCCTACCATAATGAAATGCAGTCCGGCCGTCTTCAGTCCAAGATCATGCGTGACGTGGAGCAGATCGAAACCCTGTCTTCGCAGATCTTTATCAGTGTACTCAGCATTCTGCTTAATATTATTGTGGCCTTTGGCGTTGTCATCTTTAAAAGCCTGACGGTCTTCCTGTTCTTCCTGGCTACGATCCCGGTTGCTGTCCTTCTGATGGTTTCCTTCAAAAGCAGGATCAAGCAGTACAACTCCGATTTCCGTAAGGAAATGGAGGAAACCTCTGTCAGGGTCATGGAAATGGTGGAGCTGATCCCGGTTACCAGAGCCCACGCCCTGGAAAAGCAGGAAACCTCCAAGATCGACCATCAGCTCAGCAATGTAGCACAGAAAGGGCTGAAGCTGGACATGATCCAGACCTACTTTTCTTCAATAAGCTGGGTTGCATTCCAGCTGTTCCAGGTACTGTGCCTTGCGTTTACCGGTTATCTTGCTTCCAGGGGAAGTATTTCCGTCGGTGAAGTAGTTATGTACCAGACCTACTTTTCCTCTATTGTCAATCAGGTATCCGGGATCATTACATTGCTTCCCATTATTTCCAAGGGACTTGAGTCCGTCAATTCTGTCGGTGATATCCTGCTCTGTCATGACGTGGAGGATAACCGGAATAAACAGAAGATCCAGGAGCTTACCGGTGACATCACCTTTGACCATGTGGCCTTCCAGTATTACGATGCCGAATCACCTGTCCTTAAGGATGTCAGCTTCCATATCAGACCCGGTGAGACAGTTGCCTTCGTAGGTGGCTCCGGTGCCGGAAAAACTACGATCCTGAATCTTGTTATCGGCTTTATCAAAACTACAGAAGGCCGGATCCTGATTGACGGTATGGATCTGAATACCTTAAACCTCCAAAGCTACCGTTCCCATATTGCTGTCGTACCACAGCAGTCGATCCTGTTCTCCGGGACGATCCGGGATAACATCACCTATGGTATGAACCATATTTCTGATGAGCTGATGAACCAGGTGGTTAAGGCAGCCAACCTGGAGGAGCTGATCGCTTCTCTTCCAGAAGGACTGGATACTCAGATCACAGAGCATGGCAACAGCCTTTCAGGCGGTCAGAGACAGCGGATCTCCATCGCCAGAGCCTTTGTACGGAATCCCAGGATCCTGATTCTGGACGAAGCCACCTCTGCACTTGATACGATCTCTGAAAAAAAGATCCAGGAGGCAATCCACAATCTGGTGCAGAACCGCACGACTCTGATCGTGGCACACAGACTATCGACAATCCGTGATGCTGACCGGATCGCTGTTGTAGGAAACGGTGGTATTAAAGAATTCGGAACCTATGAAGAATTAATGGCTCTGAAGGGCGAATTTTACCGCCTGAAGAACTTACAGATTTGATTTTGCTTACTTCTTAAATCTGCAGCCGGTCTTAAAAGGTAAGACCGGCTGTTTCTATCAGAATTCCTGATACTACTCCAATGATATAGAGCAGCAACGTAATTCTTAGATTCTCTTTAACATTTTCATTAACACGGAACAGCACGAGAAGCCCTACCCCGGCTCCTGCCAGAAGTCCTGCCATCATGGCACCGCCATTTATCATTCCTTCCAGATACAACTGTGTCAGTACCACCGATGCCGCACAGTTTGGGATCAGTCCCACAAGACCTGCGATCACAGGGCCAAGCACCGGTCTGCTGCTGAGCAGCGTTGAAAGACTGTCCTCCCCGATATAACTGATCAGCAGATTCAGGATAAAAGAAACAACCACGATGAAAAACAGGATCTGCAGCGTATGGGAAATGGCTGCCTTCCAGATATTTCCCTGCCCGCAATGACAGTGCTGGTGATCGCACATCTCATCAATCTTCAGGTGCTCCGTTTCTCCCGTTTCCTTATGCTTCTTCTGTAGTACAAGATCGATCACAAAGCCGGCTGCCATACCGATCAGAACCTTAATAGACAGGATCTTAAGTATCGTTCCGATAGCTACCTGATTGGAAATAAATACCGGAAGCATTTCATCTGATGTGGAAAGAAAAATAGATATAAGGGTTCCCAGCGTAATGATCCTTCCTGCATACAGATTAGACGCCGCAGCGGAAAATCCGCATTGCGGCACCATACCAAGAACGCTTCCGATCAGAGGTCCAAAGCCGCCTGCCTTTTCTACCAGCTCCTCCGCCTTATCTCCTGCCTTGTGTTCAATATATTCCATAGCCAGATAGGTCAGGAACAGAAAGGGCAGGAGCTTTAACGCATCTACAAGTGTATCTTCAATAACATCTAATAACATAAAAACTCCTTACTCACAGACTCCTATTTCAGCAGTCTGTATTTACCAATGACCGGCAGCTCCTTGGCCCTGCCATTTGCTGCATTTACAATACCAATGATCATCAATACAAAGAAAGCAATGCTGACTGCGCTGAGAATCGTTCCGATAAACGCAAGTCTCCAGCTGATCGCATACAGGATCGCATTCACGATACGGAGCGCGATATTGTATGCTGCAGAAGCGATCAGAAGCAGCAGTCCCTGATTTGCATGATATCTGGCAAATTTGGAATCCTTTGCCCCCAGGATCGGTACCAGCACCAGAATCCCGATATAGGAAAGCACTGCCATAACCTTGTTCTGTTGTATATCTTCCGGGTCAAACTGATCCGTGGTATCCTCGGTATCATTCAGATCCTGGATCGTTTCCTCAAAATTTTTCTTTTCGTTTGTGGATCCACTGGTCTGTGTACCTGATGTACGTGTACTGTCTGCTCCGGCTGTACCATTTTTTCCTGCTGTATTTCCTTCTACTGCAGATCCACAGTTGGGACAGAACCTCACTCCTTCTTCCAGTTTTGCTCCGCAATTCTGACAAAAAGCCATACCTGCTTCCTCCTTTTTACACCTGTCTGTTTCCCAAAAACAGGTTCGCTCCCAAGTATATCACAGATACACCTGAGAGCGCAAATTTTTACTATTAAAACCTCTATGCCCGAAGACGGTCAAATATCGTTGCCAGCAGATAGGAAAGTCCATAGCGCAGCCCTTCCTCGTCCATCCGGTAGTTAGGATTGTGGTGCGGAAATGTGGTGTGCTTCTCTTCATCTGCTGTTCCGATCTCTACAAAGCAGGCCGGACAGTTCTTCTGCAGGGCAGAGAAATCTTCGCCCGGCATAATGGGATTGATGTGCAGAATCGACTCTTCACCCCACAGCTTCTTCAGCTGCTGCTCAACATTTTCGGTCAATTCCTTATCATTAATCACGCTGGAATAGCCTCTTTCAAACTTAAACTCATAAGAAGCTCCCGCTGATTTCGTGATGCCACTGATGATCTCTTCGATCATGGCTTCCATTTTCCCACGCATCTCTTCGGAAAAGGTTCTGGTAGAACCGGTCAGTGTCATTTCACCAGGTATGATATTGTAGGCATCACCTGCATTTACCTGGCATACTGACAGCACTGCCGGCTCGAAAGCTGCCACCCTGCGGGAAAGAATGGACTGCAGTGCCACAATGATCTCCGCTCCTGTCACGATCGGATCAATGCTCTGCTCCGGCATGGAGGAATGGCCTCCCTTGCCGATCACACGGATATCAAAACGGTCTGTTGCTGAGGTCAGAGCCCCTGCCCGGACGCCATAAGTCCCTGTCGGGAAATTGGAAGACAGATGCAGTCCATACAGCTCGTCTACACCCTCCATAACACCTGCCTCATACAGCTCCTGTGCACCTCCCGGCGGCACTTCCTCTGCATGCTGGAAGATACATACGATACTGCCATGCAGCTCGTCCTTATGCTGTTCAAAAATCCTGGCTGCCGCAAGCAGCATAGCCGCATGACCATCATGTCCGCAGGCATGCATGACACCATCATTGACAGAGCAGAATTCCAGCTCATTTTTTTCCTGGATCGGAAGGGCATCAATATCGGCACGGATAGCAACCGTCTTTCCCGGATATACTCCGTGGATAACAGCCACAACACCAGTTTTCACAGGTCTTCTGATGTCCTCTATCCCTGCCGCTTCCAGTTCCCTGCAGAGAAATTCTGTCGTCTGATATTCCTCAAATGACAGTTCGGGATGTTTATGAAGATGACGCCTGTCAGAGATCATCTGCGGCATGACATCATCTACGATCTTTTTTATCATAGACACTTCCATTTTCTGTTTCTGTCCTTTTCCTAGAAAATATAATACAGGCTCATCAATGCTGTCATGACCCATACAGGAAGTGACGGAATGTACTTCTTGTCACGTTCAAACAGGGCACGGAAAATATTGATAAACATATATACGAACATACCAATCACAATACCGCCTACATAATCTGACATATATACGGTGGTCAGCCACATAGCTGCAACTGGCAGGAACTCAATCGGCTCAAAGTCCAGATCCTTTACAGTCTCCAGCATGGAAATACCAACGACTACCAGTGCTGCACCGGTTGCTGCGCCGGGGATCATCAGGAACAGAGGGCTTACGAAGCAGCAAAGCAGAAACAGAAAAGAGGTTGCTACATTGCTCAAACCTGTACGG
The DNA here is from genome assembly GCF_025567405.1 of Suilimivivens aceti. Classification (NCBI taxonomy): domain Bacteria; kingdom Bacillati; phylum Bacillota; class Clostridia; order Lachnospirales; family Lachnospiraceae; genus Suilimivivens; species Suilimivivens aceti. The sequence continues at coordinate 55,825 of NZ_JAOQKJ010000005.1, forward strand.
CTTCCGGATTCAATACCAGATGCTGACTCTGCAAAACAGCTTACCGTGGAAATACCAAAAATAGAACCTACCAGTGTGGAGCAGGAGTCTACCAGGAAGACACGACCAAATGCAGGGAAGTTTCCATCCTCATCCAGCAGGTTTGCCTTACCGGCAAGCGCAAATCCGGAACCCATGGTTCCAAAGAAGTCGTTGATCAGAAGCATCATGATCAACGGTACGAAGCTCAGCTTCAGTGCACCAAAAATATCTACCTGGAATGCTACATCTTTAATAGCACTGAATCCACCAATAGTGAAAATAGATTCCGGAAGAACAGTAACACCCATGGGGATTCCGATAATAGTGGTCAGGATGATACCGATCAGAAGTGCACCACGGATCTTGTACTCACGTCCGTTGATATTGAACTTTACATAAGTAAGCACAAAGCAGATTGCGATACCGATCACACCAAGGATCGTGCTCTTTGCATGATAATCGCCATAAGTAAGTCCTGATTCTGTTGCTGCGTAAAGACCGCAGGAATTCATACCTACACGGGCGATCAGGAAACCTACAGAAGCTGCCAGACCGATCTTGAGGTTCTTTGGCAGACATCTTGCAAAAAGCTCTCTTAAGTTAAATAAGGAAACCAGAATAAATACAATACCTGAAATAGCTACAATACCAAATGCCTGTGCATAGGTAGCAGTACCATCTGCAACCCATCCTGCGATCAGACCGGGAATGACAAGTACCGGTGCAAGGCAGATCGGGGTATTGGAATACAATCCCATAGCCAGACAGGCTGCTGCTGTTACAAGTGCGGTACAGATCAGTACACCCGTCAGGTTGATTCCGGGAATCGCTGACATTGACCAGGTCATATATGCGAGGATATATGCCATTGTTGCAAAGGTTGTTGCGCCACCGATCAGCTCAGTACTGATAGATGAACCACGCTCTGTGATTTTGAAAAAATCATCCAGTTTTTTCTTCATGTTTTTGTCCTCTCTCATTTTGTCTATCTCACAAATCTCCTTGTTTTATCCCGAGATCAGCAAGCAATGTGATAAAGTCTGGCTGCATTTTCCCTTGCGGTATCCACAACCTCCTGAGGAGTCATGTCTCCTCTGATCTCTGAAATGGTTTCTGCCACTTTGGCGATCATATCCGGTGTCGCCGGCATCTCCATTCCATAGTTTGGTAAAAATGGTGCATCCGTTTCCAAGAGGATCAGTTCCTTCGGGCACTCTCTGGCAAGCTGCACAAGACAGTCACTTCCAGGGTAAGTGATCTGGGGACCAAATCCCATATAGATTCCCATTTTGATAAATTCTCTTGCATATTCAATCGGTGAAAAGATACGATGGATTGCTCCTCTGATATGATAATCCTTCAGAATACGCAGTGTGTCTTCATCTGCCTCACGGTTGTGGATCACAACCGGCAGATCCAGCTCTTCTGCCAGAACAAGCTGTTCTCTGAAACATTTCTCCTGAATGGCCGGATCCGGATGCTCTTCATATCCGTAGTCCATTCCGATCTCGCCAATAGCCACTACCTTCCTGCGCTTCGCATACCCTCGCAGTGTCTCAATATAATCTTCAGGAAGACTCGCTGTCTCATTAGGGTAAATACCAACAGATGCATATACCATGTCATATTTCTCTGCCATCTCACAGGAACGGAGACTTGAAGGAAGCTCTGAGCCTGAGTTCATGATCGCCACAACACCTGCTGCCTGCTGCTCTTCCAGCACCTGATCCAGTCTGTCTGCAAAGCAGGGATCGTCCATATGACAGTGAGTATCAATGATTCCTTTTAACATAATTTCCTCCATAATCGGATAATCATTCTCTAATTCCTTATTTATCATAGCAAAATTGTAGGTACTTTCAACACTTATTTAATTATGGTAATATAATAGAAAATACATTGTCCAAAATCAGAATAGAACATAAAGAATCAGATGGGAGACTTCAAATATGAAACTGGCTGTTTACTTCCCCGGTGTCGGCTACCACTGTGACAAACCACTGCTGTACTATGCCAGAAAAATCGCTGCCGCCTGTGGCTATGAACAGCATATTAGCTTATCTTATACAACTCAGATCAGGGATCTCCTCGGAAATCCTATCAATATGAAAGCTGCTTTTCTGGAGCTGTATGAGCAGGCAGAGAGTGCACTTGACAAGACAGCGGCTTTCTCACAGCAGTCAGGCGTAGCTTCCTGCTGTGACGAAATCCTCTTTATCTCAAAGAGTGTTGGTACTGCCATCGCTGCCCGTTATACTAGCGAGCATAACATCCCCTGCCGGCATATCCTGTATACACCTCTTGCAGAAACCTTTGCTTTTCATCCCCGGAATGGAATCGCCTTTACAGGAACTGCCGATCCCTGGGTTAATACCACAGTGATCCGGCAGCAATGCCAGGAACATCAGATACCGTTTTTTCTCTATGAAAATGCAAACCACTCACTGGAAACTGGTGATGTGTTCCGGAATCTGGACATCATAAAAGAAGTTATGCAGAAAACAGAAGAATTTATCAGAAAAGGAATTGGAAATCACTTATGACAAACCAGGATGAACGTTTAAAAGGAAATGAAAAAATAGAAACTGCTATTGCTGCTCTTCAGCAGGAGCCCAGCGATGAGCTGCTGGCACACACACTGACTATCATCAGACGGCGAATGAAGGAACAGGGGCAGTTTATCCTGGCAGTTGAACCTGCCGCTGCCGGAACCCAGATCAATATACAGGCTGTAAAAGCCCCGGACGGCACCACCTGGTGGGCCGCCTTCACCAGCTTTGACGAGGAATTAAAAGGAAGTGGAAGTGTCATGTCCACCTTTCTCACAGATATCCAACAGTTGTTTGAAGCAGCCCTGAAAACAGAAGAAATCAAAGGAGTTATCCTGAATCCCTGGAACCGCACCCTGATGCTGGATAAGAGCCTGATTAGGATTATCATTGGCTGAAAATCGGATATTTTCATAAACGCAGATACTTTTTGATGGACAATTCATTTCTTTGCCCTTCTGTACTCTGAAGGGGTTAAGGAATACACCTGCTTAAATGATCTGCAGAAATAATCTTTATTACTGAAGCCCGTATCTATTGAAATAGCACTTACCTTCTTTTCTGTATTACTAAGAAGTAATGCTGCTTCCTTTAGCCTGTAGCATATCAGATAATTGACCGGAGATGTATTCAGCACATTCCGAAATAAATTCAGGGCAGTACTGGTACTCACATTACCAGCTTTAGCAATATCTGAAAGGGAAATTCTTTCCGTGTAATTCAGGTGAATGAACTGCATCATCATTTGTAAACGTGCAAGTGATGATGAATTCGTACTTTGAATTTTCGGGCAGCAGACAACATTTGACGTTATGTGTTCCCATATCTTTTGTATCTGAACAGATATCTGAAGTTCATTTATTTCACATCTGCTGAGCTGTATAAGCCTTTGCATCTCAGACAGTATTTCTTCCTGCCACTCCTGTGAAGAAGAAAAAATATAATAATCCAGAGATGCGTTCAAAAAGGGTAACACAAATTTCTGATAGATCAGGCTTTCTGTCGGAGCAATCAGAGATGGAAGAAAGAGAAAATTAGGAATTGCAGCGTTGTTTTCGGAATGCATTTTATGAAGAACCCTGGAATTGATAAAAATTCCCTGTCCCTTAGACAAATCAAAATTCTTTTCCCCTATATGAAAGTGAACCATACCAGCTTCGATATATACAAATTCAAATTCAGCATGCCAATGCCAGTCAATACAGTTAAAATCAACTTTTCTATCTGTGACATGACAGCCTCCACACAACCCGTTTTATGATATTCTACAGTATATTGACGAAATAATACAGTGAAAAAGAAGTGAAAATATTATATAGTACTATTTAATGGTGCTGAATAGATAAATACACCAAAGAGCTACGAGGAGAAAAATCGATGAAGAATTATAAAAAGACAAAATTAGCGTGTTATTTAGGATTTATCACACAGGCAGTTGCTGCAAATTTTGCACCTTTACTATTTCTGAAATTTCATACAGATTACAACATTTCACTTGGAAACATTGCCCTGATATCAACCTTCTTTTTCTTTACCCAGCTTTTGGTAGATTTATTCTGTGCCAGGTACGTAGACAGAATTGGATACAGAGTATGTATTGTTGCTTCTGAAGTATGTTCGGCTGCAGGACTCATTGGTCTGGCATTTTTACCGGAAATACTCCCTTCTCCATTTATCGGTATTATTATAAGCGTAATCTTATATGCAATCGGAAGCGGCCTGATCGAGGTTTTAGGAAGTCCCATTGTGGAGGCATGTCCATTTGAGAACAAGGAGGCTACTATGAGTCTTCTACATTCCTTTTACTGCTGGGGAGCAGTTGGAACCATACTTGTTTCGACAGTTTTCTTTCTGCTGTTTGGAATTGACAGTTGGAAATGGCTTGCTGTTATTTTTGCGCTGATCCCTGCTGTTAATATTTACAATTTTGCAACCTGCCCGATTGAATCCTTAGTTGAGGAAGGGCAGGGAATGGGCATCAGGAATTTATTTTCAAAACCCATGTTCCTGATTGCCATTGTGATGATGGTCTGCTCCGGAGCATCCGAGCTTGCCATGGCACAATGGGCATCTGCATACGCAGAATCAGCACTCGGCCTCTCAAAGACCGTTGGAGATCTTGCCGGGCCTTGTATGTTTGCTGTGACAATGGGAATTTCGCGAGTGCTGTTTGGAAAAGCCTGTGACAAAATGAACCTGGACAGATTTATGATTGGTTCCGGTATCTTATGCTTTATCTGTTATGTATTAGCATCTTTTTCAGAAAATCCGATGATCGGACTTGCAGGATGTATTGTATGTGGGTTTTCTGTCGGAATCATGTGGCCGGGAACAATCAGCATCTCTTCAAAGGCATTTCCAACAGGTGGAACTGCAATGTTTGCACTTTTAGCAATGGCAGGTGATCTTGGCGGAAGCATAGGTCCTGCCATTGTAGGAAAGGTTGCAGACATATTTGGAGGCAGTATTCATGTGGGCATGCGCGTTGGGCTCCTGTTCCCAGTCATATTATGTATTATGTTAATTTTATTCAATATTCTGAATCACAACGCGGATAAGCAGAAATAAATGCCCACTTTTTAATTTTTGCACGTATCAGAAACGCTTTGAGAAATACGATCTGATCATAGCCGATGAGCTTGCTTTCCCTAAGGGCATCCCAGAAATCAACCATTATTACTTCGAACCTTACATTCGAGAGATTGGACGAGATTTTTGGAGATGCCGCCATTACAAGTGCAATCGTTGATAGGCTTACATATAAATCTTATGGTTGACCAAATCCTCAGATGCAAAATACACTATATAACGGCACTGACTTTATCCCCTTTATCATTCCATAGTTCCTGGTGGAAATCCTGATTGCATACGCAGGTTCGTATTTTTCCATATAAACCATCATACTTTTGGCCTTCACATGGCTTCCAGCTTTGCACTCTACAGGAATAACATGACTGTCTTTCTGGATCAGAAAATCTACTTCTGCAGTATTATCTGATTCCCAATAATGAAGATCATAACCATTGGTTTTCAATGCAATTGCAACATAATTTTCTGTCAATATACCACGAAAATGTTCTGTTTCCTTACTTTTCCACCGGAAATGAATATTTTTCACGGTTTACTGCCACTCGGGGCAAGCTGCCAGCTGCCATTACATGATATTCCGGTGCTTCTTCTGAAAAATATTTCAGAGAAGTCAAAGCTCTTTCACACATCTGTATCTCATCAAAAATAATAAGTGTATTTTCCGGTACGATCTTTACCTGATAATATTTTTCCAAAACAGATATGATATGATCTGCATGAATATCTGCTTTAAAATATTTACCGATTTTTTCATCAGTTTCAAAATTTACGTAAACCGTATTTTTATACTAATCGATCATTTATGTCCAAATCCACTATTAACCTTCCAAGTTTGTAGCTGTTGGAAGTGATGCCATATTGGACTATCTCCTGATTTTCGGTATCGGATCACCCCCGGAACCTGGTCTACGAGGACTGTTCCTCATAAAATGCGTCCTTCGCCTCAACCGTCAGGTCATCCAGTTCCGAGAAAACCTCATTGAAATTTTTAGGGAAGTTGTTTTCACCGAACGCTTCTATCCTGCTTCCATCCACAAATTCCGCCTGAAATCTCATGCTATAGCCATCTAGTGCATTGGGATCCTCTCCGCGAAAACCTGCCCAGGACGCAACGTTATAATTCTCCAGAATCGTACGTGCTTTATCAAGGGTCTCTGCAGCCACCGGATAATCAAAAAACTCCTCTTCTTCTCCATCCCATGGCTCCACCCGTACGAGCGCTCCTTCCTCCTGCCGGATCAAGCTTATGCTCCAGATCGGTTCCACCATCGTTCCATGCACATAATATGTCAGTTCCTGAATATCCGGAAGCGGTGTGCTCTGACTGTTTTCCTGATTCTCCGTGCTCTCTGTGTCTGCTCCCACCATCGCGTCTTCCGGCATTTTATCCGGCTTATTTCCAGTCCACTTTCCGCAGCCTGTGATCAACGCCGTCCACATAGTAAATGCCATAAGCAATATCCAGCCTTTCTTTCCCTTTTTCATAAGCCACTTCCATCTTCTTTTTGGTCACGCTTCTTCATGAGCATCCGAATGCCTGTCAAAAGCAGTAAAATTGTTACTACGACTCTGAAAATACTTATTCCACCGGAAGACATTCCACTTTTTTTAAGCGCGGTTTTTTTATCCAGTTCTCCGCTTAACATATTGGGTGTCGCCCCTTTTACATGTGTCAGAGTTCCCTGCTCCTGAAGGCCGATTACTGTCACCATATCCCCATCACTCTGATGAGGAACGGAATACTGATAACGCCGATCGCCTTCCTCGAAGACTCCTCTGCCCATCCGCTGAGTTCCGATAAATTTTTCACCACGGTATTTCCGGTCTGTGAGAATGGTGAGCCCTGCCTCTTCCAGCATCTCCTCATCAAATTCGTATTCTCTTCCCAGCATAAGATTCTCGAGAAACTCGTCCGACAGATGATAAATTCCCACATCTGCTTTGCCCAGGAATATTCCAAGACCTCCCAGATCGGAATCCCATTCCATATTTTCCTCTGTCATAGGACCGTTCCATTCTTTCAGCTTCATTTTTTTTGCGCTTCGCATGGCACGTGGGGCATAGATTGTGAGTCCCAGTTCATCATCATAAGCCGGTTCCAGAACCTTCAGTTTTCCACAGACAATCACGATCTTTCCATCATTTGCCGGATCATAGCTGCCCTGTCCTACATATACCACATCATCCACTTTGTCCTGAACAGCCGCACGCTTTGCAGCACACGATTTCACTGTAGAGACCGCACAAAGTAAGCCGAGCAATATCACGATAACGGCACTTGTTTTTTTTCCTGGTTTCTGGGTTTTCTTCATCTTCCCACCCCTTTCTTTCCAGATCATACATCACTGCTCTTCTGATCGCTTTATGGCCAGGGATTCATGATCATATAAACAGTGATGGCATACAATGGTAATACAATGAATAACGGCAACGCCCAGTTTCCCATCGTCTCCCTGACATTCTTCCAACGCATATGTAAAGTTTTCCTGTTCTTTTTCTTTAGGTGGATACGTTTTCGATTTCCATTTTCCAGAAGCTGAAAGATCACAGGTGAATCATAAACCTCAATTCGTCCAAACACCACGAATCCTGCCATAGAAATCGGAAGTGCCAGACACAGCCAGATGATATTGTAACTATAATCCAGCTGCTGGAACAGAGTCCAGTCACCGGAACCCATACACTTAAATGCAGTGAGGATCCATGCCAGAATACAAGTAGAAGCATTTACCAACAGGAGGATCATCGCAATCTTTACGATACGCCCCGGAGAGTAGAATCCCAGCTGTACTGGGAGCTCCTGTCCGTCAATCGTTTCAAAGAACACCGGTTTTATGGAGTCTTCTGGTTTCTTCTTTTCTTCTTCGCTGATACTCTTAAGAATCTTTTTTCGAACTCTGGCCTCTCTTCCCTTACTAAACACCGTAAACAGAATCAATGCCGCTACCAGTCCGACCATGCCAACCAGTTCTTTCGGATCCATAGGTACTCCGCCATAATTCCGAAATGCAAAAAAGATTTTGTACTCTTTTTCAATACATTCACTCCTCTAGTGTGGTAAAATCAAAGTTGGATTTTTCAACAGTGTGGCAATAACCGGAGCATATTTAGATATTCCATAATCTTCAACAATACTGGTTATTCTAGCCCCTGCATCCTTTGATGAAGCCCCACATAAGAAAATCCTTTCATTAGCAGTTCCATAATCTAATACGATAAAACGATCATGGAATATACCACCTGTCTTTTTCATTGATATTTTTACGGATGGATATTCCTTGCAAAAATCCGTAAATTCTATATTATGAAGTTTATTATTCCCAACATTATCGCTGAATAAAGTAATATTTACTCCTGTAGGAGAATTTTTAAGATGTACCAGCGTTCTTAATCCAATATAATTGTCAACGACATATATTGACGACTTTGCCTGCTTATAAATGGATTCATATACCTCATCTGCACTACTGAATTTTGCATTAAACATAAGCCACTTTTCATCATCATCTGAAACAAAGCTGTTCATCATATCAGCCAACTCAGATTTTGTCACAACATCCTTCAAGCCTTCTGCAACATCTGAAATCTGCTTTTCAAGAGATATCATATCTGAGTTGATTTTGTTAATTTCTATTCTGTTGTTAGCAGTTTCCATGCTTAACTGAAGTATTTCCCGCTGACCGATAAGATCACGATTTTCTAATATGTAATCTTTCATTTTCTTAAAGGTTCTTATTAATGCCTTGCTCTGCTTAACAGCCAACGGTCCTTTCAAGACAGTCATCAGCATATATAATCCTTGCTCTGTAAATACATGAGGATTATAACGACTTTTTGAACTTATATTTGCGGTACAATTTTTGTACCGCAAATCTTCTAATTCCTCATCTGTCAATTCAAACATAAAATCTTCATCAAATTTTTCAATATTATTTTTTACCTGTCTATTAAATCCCTTCGTATCATAGCCATATATCTCTGCTAAATCAGCATCAAGCAATACCCTTTTACCCCTAATTTTATACAGTTTTTCTTTTAGATATTCTTCTGTTACTTCTATTACTGTAACATTGATTTCTTTCTTTTTATCTTCTGCCATAGAACTCCTCCATCCATTTTGCGGTCAAAAAAATCGTCCGCAATTCTCATATGGCCATTTTACTAACGTCAGTAAAATGGTCTATTCCTCTTTTTTCTTCATTTTGTCATAATACGCTTTATACCTATAAATCGTCCGCTCACTGACATTGTTCCGCTTCGCAATTTCTACCATTGTCATGCCGCTCTCATACCCAACAACAAAATCATTATAAATTGCCATCCACTTGGCGTTATGTTTCTGACGACCGCTTAATTTACGATTTCTGTAATACTCCAATTCCTCCCGAAGTTCTGCATTCTCTTTTTCCAACTCCTCAATTCTTTTTAATGCCTCTTCAAGTGTTACCGTTTTCTCCATTCCCCTGTTCTCCGTTCATGTCATTTTCGTTTTGTCTATATTGTAAATATCTATGTTACTTTAGTCAATCCGATTATGTCATGTTGTGTCATTTTTTACAATAGCTTTCATACAATCGAAATACCGCTGATATCGTTTACAGTCTAAACTTCTCCAAAAGCAGTCAGCCTGTATATTCTTTATCCACTCACGCAAAATCCATTTTCTTTTTATTGCCGGTCCATATTTTAAGATCAGCGCTGTCACAACATCCACACATCTCTCAAATGCTGCATTCTCTTTTGCATCATCATAATATTTCTTTCTCATTTGTCCGCCCCTTTCTGTGCTTAAATTGCTTTGGCAGCCAATTATCGTTATCTGCTTTCAACAAGTCATGCACATATATCTTATTCGGCCTTCCTAATCCCTGATGGCTTCGATAAATCAGATTATGTGCCTCCAGTTCCTTCAGCATCTTGTTAATCTTCTTATTTCCCAGATGCAACAGCCTCATCATTTCTTTGATTGTAAAAATGATAAATGTAGCTCCATATACATCTCGCCACACATCACCATTACACTCTGATAAGCAGCGCCGATCCAACAAAATCATATAAAGTGCCTTTGCCTCATTCGTCATACTTCTAAATTGCTCCTCTTTAAATAATCGTTTCGGTAATCTGTAAAACTTATCATCATATTTTGTATTTTCCATTTTTCCTGATTCTCCATATACTTTGAGTTTCTTTCGTCATTAACAGCCTTTTGTGCCCAATTCTTGCATAAGATTCAACTCTCGCAACATAAATATTGCTAATTGGCAAGCAGTGCATTTGTACGTACAAAATGCCTTTTTAGCTTGTTGGTGTCCGCCCCCAATCCCCCAAAACCATGAAAACGACTTTTCATGGAGCTGCGCCTTCCGGCTTTTTTCATACTGATACATTTATAACATTCCATAATTTTTGTACTCCTTTCCGATTCATTGTATGAAACTATTTTCTCAAAATTTTTATACGAATCCGGTATATCCAAGATGCTGGAAAAATATCCTCTTTATGATTTTTTCCAATATTCTGGATAAGACATGAATTAGAATTCACTTTATTCTTTACTAATATCATGGTAATCTATCTATATCTTTGAAACGAGGAATATACTATGCACACAAGGCTTACCATACCAGAATGACTGAAAGATTTGAGAGTCGCTGAAAAAAGAATGTCATTGCAGGAATTGTCTGATGCTACCGGCATCCCGAGTTCCACACTTGGCAACTATGAGAAAGATGAAAATGTAGATATGTCACTTGGCAATCTACTGACACTTGCAGATTTCTATCATGTAAGCACCGATTATCTTCTTTGCCGAACTGAACTACGTGAACATACAAATAAGTCAGTATCCGAACTGCATCTCAATGATGATGCAGTCCAAATACTGACTGATGAAAAATATAATCCACGGTTATTATCAGAATTACTCTCTCATGAAAACTTCCACAAATTCATGACTGACCTGGAAATCTATATTGATGGATTTAATGATAAAGGCATTCAGATAGCAAATACTTTTCTTGATGTGATGAGATATAAACTGAACGAACTCGGTGCCGACTCCACCGATGCTTTTACAAAAATATTTGATACTTCTCACATAGAGACAGAACAGTATTACATAAACATCCTGTTGGAAGATTTAAAGCCAATCGTCTCTGACCTGAGAAATACCCATATGAAAGACAGCAACACTGCCAGTGATATTGACTATCAAAGCATGGTCAAAAATATCATTGATGATTTTACTTCTCCAACTCAGATTTCTACAGAGGATACTCCCGAAGCCTCTAATGATGCTTATATTAACGGACTACTCCTTTTGTTCTGCAAAAATTTGGAAATGAAAATCACCCAGCTTTCTGTGGAAGAAAAGCAGACATTAAAAGAAATATTTTCCCGGTCTAAACCTGCAAAAGAACATCGGAAGCTGAGGCGAAGGAATCCCAAGTTATAAACTACTTACCAAAAACAAGGCATTTCACCTCAATTAGGTAATCTGCCTTGTTTTCTATGATTCTTAAATATATGCACATCTTATTTGCCCTTATCTTAATGGACAATCTGATTTCTTCACTTTGTTTGCAAGTTTTAGCAACCCGTTATTTTTACAATAAAACTGCAAATCTCTTACGGTTTGTTTTGATGTAGGTCCAATAACGATAGAGTCGAATAAATCTTCAAAGTCTATTCCTTCTTTTTCACACAATTCTGTTAAATTCAAAATATAGACCTGTCTAATAGTATTAAGTATTTTACATTGAAGATGCTTATCATTTTCATTAACAAAAAGTGGAGAAATCCTTATTTCTTGCTCCGTCGAAAAACTTTCATGCTTATGAAGCATTGCACATAACAACAAATTATCAATCAAATCGTTTAAATTTGAAAAATCGTCCATCTTATCATATTGAATATAATCTCGTAACAGTTCTTCCATTTTATGTTGCTTGGCACAATAACCATAATATTCTTCATTCATAATGATCTGATTGTAAAAAATAAGCTTAAATAACGTTGCTGTATTAAATACAATCGCTACTCCTTGTCCACCACATGCATACCTGTCCCATTGTGCTGCATCATTATGTGCTTTGGATACGCAAAATATATATGGATATTCTTTTTGCAATCTATCTTTGATTTGCCCAAAAACATCATTGGCTTTTTCCTTATTAGCTGAATCAATGCATGCATATACCTCTTTTTCCAGATCGTTTATAAACCCTATTAATTCTTCTCGATCATTCATATGTTCTGCACTGCCAAGCCAAATCTCTTTCTTGCCAATAATCCCACATAATGCATTTATATCTGTATAATGCCATAGTGTTTTTCCATACTTTTTTACCGCCCTTTTCACTCGTTCTTCCCTATAGTCATCTCTTCCCATAGAATTGTTTGCCTTGTAATTTACTACTTTTGTATCAAACAATGGATTGAGCTGTTCATCCTCATATCGATCTTGTAAATCCATTTCATGGTCGTACACATCAAGCATGATGGTCGGTTCAAGTGAAAGGTCTTTACCGACCTCTAGTTTATGATGAACGATGCACTTCTTCTCATCGTCCCAGCGTTCGTAGCAGTAATATTTTCCATCTGCTGTAAAATAACAGCCACGGTTAGGATTAAACCCACTCTTGCGCTTCTTTGTTTCATTGTTCTTCATTGCAGTATCCTTTCCGTCCGAGTGGAGGACGGTGGGACACAAAAAGAGCCTGTGGTTGAAGATGAACCACAGGCTCTGATTTGCCGAAATAGGCGCACAAAAGCAACGGTGGGTGCATCTTCGCTTCAAACACAGCTGTTATTGCTGTGTTTGGAACTCTTATGCATCCCATCGTCCTTATAGCGCTATTCGGACTAAACGAGATTTGTTTTATTGATTACATTTAAAAGTTACCACATTTGCTTTTTTGCCCGTTGTAGAAAGGTCTACGGAAAAATGATGTAAAAAGGCTCTGCGGAATCTAATTACTACGCAAAGCCCTATAAATTGGCATTAAACTGTTGAAGAAAGTTCTACAAAAAAATTTTAAGAACAAAAATAGACCGGATTTCTCCAGTCTACTTTTGTTCTTATCTATTATCATTATTTGATGGGTGGTTGATGTATCAAATGTTCATAATGAATCGCCACCAATTCCGCATAAGTATCAGAATAATCCTCTGCCCAATACAGATGCAGTATTTGGTCATATATGGTATTCTCTTCACCCTTAGCTCCCGGAAGCGTCAAGTCCAATGGTCTCTCCGCTAACTGCAACAATCTATTGCTTAACCTGAACGGAATATGAATTCCCAAGCAACAGGAAACGACATTCTCTTTTGTGAGATTCTTTCCTTTCTTCATATTGCTGACAGTCGTATTATCAAGTCCGGTTACCGACTTAAGCGTTCGAAACGATACATTACAAATCTTCTTATCCATCAACGTCGCAAGTGCTTCTCCGAATTCCATGCCATTTATCGCAGCAAGCATCTCTCGCGCAATCTCGTTCACAAGACCAAGGCTCAATTTCTCATCATCCGACAATGCCGAAAGCTCATCATAATAATTGAAGGTCTTGCTTGCCATAGAGCTCGGCAGGGTAATATAGTGGAGCTCCCCCGTCTCTTTATCCATTACAAACTGCAGGAAGCATTCTTCCTCATGTGCTTTGGCATATTCCGTAAAAAACAATTTTCCCTCGTCATCTCGTTCCAAATATTTCTTATCATAAACACAGAGCTTATTATCCACATATGCGAAACAATCGGTATCCACCATGCTGGCAAGGGCCTTGCTCTCCGAATACCATTCTTTGAGTTTTGCCTTTTTGACGGATGTTGTGATAGTTTTCCCTTCCATCACTTCATCTGTCAGCACAACTCCCACCGGCTTCGAATTGCTGTCGGTGTCCATAGATACCGTTTCGACTTTCGTCTTATGCTTCCTGTCAAATTCATTCTCAGGATATGGATCCTGCCCGCCCGAAAGAAGAAAATACCGCAGATAAGCATCCACTAACATTGCAAGCCTTGACTGGCGGAAATTCTGATGCTCCACAACAGCAAAAAATTCTGTTGCCTTACTATTATCCACGCTCGCCTTCAGTTCATCAAATTTACCATGTGCCTCTATGGTTTCCTTCGTGACTTTCTTTGCCAGCATTTCGCGCAAGAGCCTCTCATAGCATCCCAGTCTGCGAACCACCCGCTTGATCCTTGCGTTTTCAGCCCCCTTCATCAGGTCAGATATATACTCGCGGAAAGACTTACCCGGAATGATTCTTGCATTACCAGCTTGCACATCATGAAGGAAAACCTTTGCATACTTTTGTTCCTCTGCTGACAACATGGAAAACGACTTATGCAAATCAGTCAACGTCTTGTCCAGTGTTTCTTGATCATACTCGCCCTGAATCAGCTTGAGGAACTTTTCAAAACGAGTATTCATGTACTCGGCGTCAATCTTTGTCGTGTCATACTCCGTGATATGAATTTTTACATCATACGGAACATCCCCGCCGTGACCTCCGCCACCACCTCCTGCCATCTCCTTATATCTTGCTAACAGAATCAGATACGTCATTTCATTGAATAGCATCTCGATATCCGTTCCGTCTTCAGCAGAATACACTCGTTGTTTCCAGTTGAAGCCCTGTATCTTAGCTGCTTGAAGATAGGTGTCGAATTGATTGAACGCCTTGGCAAACTTCCGTTTCTCAGACTGTTCCTCTGGTAGCTTCTCAAAGTTATTAATGGCACCAGCATCAAATATTTCCTTAATCTCTTCAAATGTCCTATTAAGATTACGCAAATTCCTCGGCAACTTGTCCACGAATAACCCTGTAGGGACATTGCCGGAATAAGCCTCTACTGCCGCTTCGATGTTTTTCTCCATCGTATTCGGCCTTCGATAATATTTTATGATACCAAAAGGCTTCTCTGATTCGTTGAACAGTCGATTGGTTCTCGAAAATGCCTGGATTAAGTTTTCAAACTCCATCACCTTATCCAGATAAATAGTATTTACCCACTTTGAATCAAAACCGGTCAGCATCTGATTTACAACGATTAAAATATCTATTTGCTGATTCGGCTCCAATCTTTCATACGGTTTCTTATGTGCAAGTCTCAGGCTCACATCCTTCCTGAACTTGTCATACGTCGGTATTGTAAATGTCTGGCCCAATCGATCCCGATAATCTTCCAACATATCCACGATACCGTCTTCCTTATCCAAAGATCCGGTACCGCTTTCGTTATCGATAGTAGGATCAAACATTGCCGTTATCATAAGCTCAGGCATTTCTTTTTTCATAAGCCGCCAATATCGTACCGCTTCTGGAATACTGGATGTCGCAAATATCGCATGGAACTTACCACCACGACTGTATATAAGCCATTTCTTCTTAATATCCGAAATAACCCCCATGACGTACTCATCCGTCTGGTACTGCTCATTCGGGATGAAATCCTCTATGCCTTTTATCCACTTATCACCAACCTTCTTCCCATATATTTTCACCTGGGAGGAGTCCATCCATTTGTAGAAGACCTTCTTTTTCTTTTCATCCTTCATAACGTCTTCTACTGTATCAGCTTTAGCTTTTTCCAAGGCCACCTTCTGGCGGAGCTCATCATCGTCATATATCTTGACCATATAAGGATCAAAGCCAAGGACATTCTTATCTCGGATGCCATCCGCAAGTGTATATCTATGGATTTCGCTGCCGAATATGGTCGTGGTCGTGCTGTCTTTTTTGATATTGACGTCCTGAATCGGCGTACCAGTGAATCCAAAAATAATAGCATGTTTGAAAGTATCCTTTATCGTCGTTAACATGTCACCGAAAGTAGATCGGTGACATTCGTCAATGATTATGACCAGCCTCTTAGATCTGATCTTTTTAAGATCTGCATCCTTTAATCCCTCCATATCCTCTGAAATATTGCTGAGTTTTTGGATGGATGTAACAATAAGCGTATTATCATGATCATCGCTTTTTAGCTTTGATATCAGAATATCTGTATTCTCCGTAGCTTGTACGCTCTCGGTTTCTGTAGCAAATGATCGGTACTCTTTGAGCGACTGGATACCCAGTTCTTTCCTGTCCACAAGGAATATAACTTTATCCGCATCATGGGAACTGGCAATCAACTGAGCAGATTTGAAACTTGTCATCGTCTTTCCGCTACCTGTTGTATGCCATACATGACCGCCCCGCTGTGTCTCCGACGTGTCCTCTTTCCAGTTTCTCTTCGTCACCCGATCAGCGATACCGATTGCAGCATAATACTGATAACTCCTCATAACCTTAAGCAGATTATCATCTGTATCAGCAATCGTATAAAAGCCGATCAGCATATGTGCCATAGGAATATTCAGAAGCCCTGCCGTAACCTTGTCCCATTCATTGATTGGCACGTTGTCAAAGTCTGCCCAATGAAAAAAGAACGCCGGATTAAAAATACCATCCTCTCCCGGATTTGCGAAATATACAGCCTCTTCTGGCTCCATCGCAACAAATACCTGAATCAGAGAAAAAATGCCCCGGAACACACCCTCGTGCGAATACTTTATGATCTGGTTATACGCATCACTCACAGGAATACTGCTTCTCTTTAGTTCGAGATGAATGACTGGCATACCGTTGATCAAGAGCATTAGATCCCCTCGTCTATCATTCAATATCGGAGACTTCGTGTTGAAATGTGGCTGCTGTACAATCTGGTATCTACTTTCGCCGTAGGCAATTTCCTGACGGTCATATATCTTCAGACTGACTTCCTTCCCAAAGTGCAGCTCATCATCCAGATTGTCTCTGATAATAGACACGCTCCGACCATTGATAAAACTATTCAGCTTCAACGGAGTACGCAAATTGATGATCTGCTCCATAATCTGCTGCATCTCGCCATCCGTCAACGGGCATTCATTCAAGCAGTTTCTCTGCCTATTATTGTTGAACAGAATATCCGCCCAGTTTTTAAGCAGATCCGCCTCCGATGGATGACGGATTACTTCCGGTTCCCAGCCACGCTCTATCAAGACGCCTATGACGGCTTCTTCAAAATCGCTCTCTTTATCAAAAATCACGTCCGGCACCTCCCTTTATACAAACATTTTCTCCAAGCACGCACTTTTTATATGTTTTATCTTCTCCAACTCTTCCTTCTCAA
This sequence comes from Suilimivivens aceti, assembly GCF_025567405.1. Classification (NCBI taxonomy): domain Bacteria; kingdom Bacillati; phylum Bacillota; class Clostridia; order Lachnospirales; family Lachnospiraceae; genus Suilimivivens; species Suilimivivens aceti. Next base: position 73,152 of record NZ_JAOQKJ010000005.1, read on the forward strand.
TTTCTATGAGCCGATCCATCTGTCGGAAGTATTCACCAATTTGTCTCTGTTCTTCTATCGTAGGCGCAATATAGGCACTCATTTCCAGAAACGCCTTCGGTTTCAATGTCCTGAGCTTCTTGACTGTGCCCTCCATGCTTCTGGATATTTCCTTAATGAAGCGTGGATGTCTCACGATACATTCCATAAAAGTCGAATCCTGGTCTGTGTAAAAGATCTTATATATCGGAGATACGCAGCCCCTGCCCAAAGCATTCCGGTGAATCGCTCCATAAATCACATTAGCTGGATTATAGATGATGTCATCATACTCCGTCTGCAGATACTTCTTTGTCGCCTTATCAATAATCAGGAAGTCACGCTTATTGGTCTTCTTATCCTCCGGCCTGATTACGCCTTCCTCAATCGTAAATGCCAGCTGTGGGTACTCATCGGATATCGTGTCAATGATATGTCGTTCCGTGAATATTTCAGAAAAGTGGCAGAGTCTCCACGGCTTCTTATACTGTCCGAATCTAACAGCCGGAACATCCGCTCCATCATATGGAAACATTTTCTCTATCATAGCTTTCCTAAGGCAAACCAGTCTTTGAAGTTCTCGCTGATGTATCATTATAAGATTATTGATTTTCTTAAAATATAATCCAATTTGCACCTGTTCATCTATAGAATCCGGCATCACTATATCGACTTTTCCTATTTCATCCTTGTTGATTTTTTGTGGAACAGCCGTTACTAATGTTCTTTCTCTTAATTCCCTTTTGAATAAAGGCGATTGAATAACATTGCTTAAAAAGTAAGAATCTACCTTCCTTGGTTTTAGCAATGCCAAACTCACATAGAAAGCTATTTTCTCTGATGTCTCTACAACATTTGTAGTTCCTACATCTCCGATTCTTGTCATAAAAACATCCCCGCGTTCCGGGTATATTTTGTAATCCCTTGCGAATGCCTCTTCCGAAATATACTTTTGCGATGTCAGGGTTGCTATATTCTCCACAGACAAAAACATAATTCCTTTATTGGTATATTTGGGTGTTTGATGTACACCATCATAAACATCAACCACAGCGGATAGTTTTTTCTTCTCCCAGTCCACATCAAAACCGTTCATTCTAATCTCAGGAGCATATTTTTTTTTCATCGGACATATCCTCCCAATATTTTTTGAAATTCCATTAAACCTTCAGAATCCGAACCGTCTGCACTTAACATTCCAATCATCTCAGATAAACTTGATTTAACATCCGTTTTTTCACTCTGAATATCATGCATGGTTGTAGAATACTTTAGTGCAAGATAATCCATTTTATTTATCACATCAGTAATAATTGCGGAAGAAATATTATCCAGAGCACTAACAAATGGTGCAATCCATTTCTGTTCTACAATTTGCAAAGCCTCATCTTCGGAGAGATCTTCGATAACCTTTTTTGTCTTGATATGAAGCGCTTCCTTCTTCTGCTTCACACTCCTTCTGGCCGTACTTTCTTCATCTGATAACCGCAAGGCAGATAACAGCTTCCTTTCATACGAATCCTCTGGAAACTCGTACTCCATCTTCAGTTGCTGTATTCGACTTGTTAACGATGGCTTCTTGCAAGATCCATCCTTGTTCTTATCGATCACATCCCAGTCCACATCCGTGCAGGTTTTGATAAATGCCAATTGCTCTTTTTTCGGCATGGTCATATACTTGTTCAAATCATTAATCTCCGCACTCTCCACATCCTGCAATATTTCATCACAGGCTGCTTTCAGTTCCTTGGAAACAAACGCATCATTACTGTCATTTAAAAAACTGCCCTGTTTTTCATCCTCATCGAGGGAATCAATAATCTCCGTATACTCCCCGGCAATCTCTGACAAGCGTTCTTCCAGAACCCGTATTTCTTCAACCTCATTTGGCATGAGCATTTCTTGTACAAGTTCAAATGGTAAGATATGCCCCTTCCATCCATCCTGTACTTCCGTCACTTCATCATCGTCATCATTTTTGTTATTTTTCTTGATAACCATATTCGGGTCTACCTGAGTAATGACCTGGAACCCTTCTGTCTGAAGCATCTCTATATCTGCAGAGATAATATCCCAGTATTTCGCAAATACCTGATAGGCAACATATCGATCCGCCAACTTAACCCGATCAATCCTGCCAAAAATATCCTCAGTAATCTTTTCTTTCTCCTGTTCAACTGAAACATCCAGTATGCCGTCGATCAAGTCATCCTTAAGCGTCTCATAAAAGCCGGCGAATGCTTTTGTAAATGTAACCCTGTATGCTTCAACTGACTCAAAAGAGTCTATTGTACCCTTGATATCCTTTGTCCTTGGCTGAAGATATCCCGCAGACACCTCTTTAAACAATGCATCTCTAAGTCCTGGAAACGCCTCCCAGTATTTCTCAAATGCATCGACCTCACTTACCGGAATACCACCAAACATCGTTGCGCGGATATCCCATTTCTCCGGATCATCCGTAGAATCAACATACCTGGTGATATTTAGGTTATACTCATTTTCCTTTACAGTTTCTTTTGAAACCAATACGGAATATTTATCAATCTCCGTTCTGTATTTTACGGTATCTACTATCTTCTTAATATCAGAAGCCCTAAGCTTGTTATTCTTCCCGGATTTTTCAAAACCCTTGGACGCATCAATGATAAGAACGTCCGAACTCGGTCTATTTTTTTTCAAGACCATAATGATTGTCGCAATATTGGTTCCAAAAAATATGTTCTCCGGTAATCCGATAATTGCATCAATACGGTTTTTCTCGATCAGGTTCTCGCGGATTTTTGCCTCTTCACCGCCACGAAAAAGCACACCATGAGGAAGGACGATGGTCATGATACCGTCATCTTCAAGATGATAGAGATCATGGAGCAAGAATGCAAAATCCGCCTTGGCCTTTGGCGCAACGCCGAAATCCTTATACCTTGGATCGAACTCTTTGTCCTTCGGATCCCACTTCTGGGAATATGGGGGATTGCTGACCACGGCATCCACCCTCACAAGCTTATAAGTAGTCTCTTTCTTGTTCTCTTCAAAGAAAGGCCAGTCGTCCTCCAGCGTATCTCCGTTTCTCACATTGATATTGGCAGGCTTGATTCCTCTCATGACTAAATTCATCCTGGTCAGGTTAAATGTATTCTCTTTCAGTTCCTGCGCGTAATAATCAATCTTTCCATCACCGCTAATATATTTTGCAGCCGATCTGCCGATGTTTATTAATAGCGACCCAGAACCAGATGTAGGATCATATATTTTGATCTGCTTCCTATCTTTAAGGTGCTCTGCAACAATCTCGGACATCAGCACAGATACCTCATGCGGTGTATAGAACTCTCCCGCTTTCTTTCCAGCATTTGCTGCAAAATTGCTGATCAGATACTCATAGATGAAGCCAAGAACATCGTAATCCTGCTTGCCATCCATCGGGATCTTCTTGATAAGCTTCAGCAGCTTCTTCACCGCCTTTGTCTGCGAGCCGGAAGTCTCTCCCAGCTTCGACAACCCAGTCTGAAGAGTATTGAAGATTTTCTCAAATACCTTCTTGTAAACCTCATCGATATTTTGATCGAAGTCGGACAGTGCATCCCTGACATCCTTCACGTCAAAATCATTTCCCTTTGCCAACCATGTTGAGAACAGATTGTCATAGGCAATGAAATACCCAAGTGTCTCCCGCACGTGCTTCGCATACTTGACGTCCTTTTCGGCAACCTTCTTGATTTCATCTTCACTAAGTTTTTCCTTGTGGAACAAATCCAGCTCACGTTCCGACAAATATTTGTAGAAGATGAATCCAAGGATGAAATCCTTATACTCATTAGCCTCTATCTTTGACCGCATCTGATTAGCTGATTCCCAAATCGTTGATGCAAGTTGATGTTTATTCATTATGTTTTCCTCCTGTAGTGCGTATACTTTATAAGCATTATTTATCGGCCGCTCTACCACTACGTGCCCATTCCTCAAGTTCTGAATACTTGAATTTCCACGCTTTGCCAATCTTCATTCTTGGAATATCTTTGCCCTTACGAATCCAGTCGCGAATTGTGGCTGGCTTAACACCCAGGAATTCTGCTGCTTCTCTTGTACCTACCCAGTTTTCTTCTTTTACATTCACAGTCATAGTCTCCTCGCTCCTATAAGGCATAATTGTCCATATTCAATTGTACCTTAGCTGTTGTCATTTTTCAATGGTTTATAATATTTTATATCTGTTTGCGTGGTTACATTTCAAAGCACAGTTTTCTTGTTTCATACCTTGATTTTCCAGTAGTTAGAGTCACTTTCACAGACTTCAAAAATGAATTCCAGCAGATGCTCCTCAAAGACCAGATCGAACTTTTTCTGCTCGGTAAGCTTCCCACCTCCATCGTAATTCGCTGTCTAACCGTCTCATCATCAATTTATTTTATTAAATCTTGTAATAATGCCACAGTTATTTACCTCGTTCTTTCGTTTATGTTTATGTTTTTGCTTTTATATTGTAGCTTATACCGCATTTTTCATAAAAGGTGATAACTTCCTCTGCCCATTATAAAAATGCTTATTCTCCTTGTGAAGACTGTTGCAGAGAAGCCACCAGTCACTCTCCCATTGCAATTGCGTATTTATCAATCTTTTCTATCAGTAAATTGAATAATTTATCGCTATCTGTTACGAAAAGTATATCTTGAAAAAGCAAATTCTTCAATCTTAGTAATTATCCCATCCATCCTTATCTTTAGATTAGATAAGATAGGTATAATTTTAATAAGTCTTAATACCCTCAGTATCATTACATTGTCCTTTAGACACTCCAAGGCAGCCAAAAAAGACATCCCTTGACCCGTAATAATTACGGTTAAGGAATGTCCTTTTTTCGCTACTTAGCAGTAAGAAAGACACACGATGCTGCTTATCCACAATCTATATGATTCCAAAATGTCTAAACGCCTGCATAATCGCATCTTCCTTCTCTGGTGTACACTGTGGCTGTCTCGCATTCTCTGATTTAGCCGGATTGAAGTTCTCACCGACATCTAATCCACATTTCTTTTTAATCTGTGCAATATACAATGAAGAAACCTTCAGTCCTGTCTGCTCCAGTACATAAGTCTTTATCTGCTCATAAATTGCTTTTCCTTTAAATTCAGATAAATCCATATCCTCCAGAGAGAAGTCCACCTTCACTTTTCTGCTATCGACCATTCTCCGTTCCACTTCGGTCTGCGCTGAGCAAAGGTCCACCGGACCTTTAGTGCCCTTGGAAAGCAGTACTACCGTCTCATTTTGTGTATCATTGTCCAAACTTAGGGTAAACTCTTTTTCTATAATCGGCAACTTAAATTCTATGGATTTCAGCCATTGTCCATTCTCTTTACGTTCTTCGTAAATCTGCACATTATCCACTAACTGTGACAGGAACTCTCGTTTCTCAGCTTCGTTCATTTGGGCATACAGCTTATCAAAGAAAATGAGTGCCTTGTAGATATTGTCTCCCGTAATCTTGTCTGCTAGCAGAGCACGTTTTTTAGTTTTTGCAGATATAAGCAATTCCTCTGCTTCCTCTATTTTATCATAAGTCTTGTACAAACGGTTCTCTAAATCTTTTTTTCTTCGCTGATAATGTTTATCCTCATAATCTAGGGAATCAATATCTGACAAGATCATATCTTTATTATGATATAGCTGTCTTAATTGTTTTTCGTAATTTGCTATTTCCTGATCTAATGCGCTGGTGTCTACTTCCATATTTATCTTGCTACGTATTAAATCCGAAAATTTAGGATTGCTAACCAGTTTACTGATCACCTCTGCAACAGAAGCATCCAGCATTTCCTCATGCACCTGTTTTTTATAATCACACTTATGACCTCTGGTCATATTCCGGTGTTTACAGCCATAATAATAAAAGTCCTTATAATTGCTTCCATCCTTGCGCTTCTTAATGGCCTTGTTGCCATACATTCCGGCACCGCAGACAGGACATTTTAAAATTCCAGATAAAAGATGTATCTTTTCTTTCTTATCACGATTGACCTTTTCGTACTTTTTAGCCTGTGCCGCCACCTTGACCTGTGCCTGCTCCCATACTTCTTCTGATACAAGAGCTTCATGTAAACCATCTACCAACAGATAATCGTCTTTCTTAACCTGCCTGTACTCGTTCCTTGTACCATGAACCTTTTCTGTCCGTCTTCTGCCATAGGAGATTTTACCGCTATAAACCGGATTCTGTATAATCCTTCTGATAAGAGCAGCATCAAATAACGGATTTTTACCATTCTGTCTGGCTATCTTATGAATTCCATGATTTTCTAAATATTTAGCAATTCCATTCGCTCCTAGATCTGTATTTACATATTGGTCAAATATCGTTCTGATAGCTACTGCCTCTTCCTCATTCACTACCAATTTTCCATCAATGAGAGCATATCCATATGGTGCAAAACCACCATTCCATTTACCTTCCCTGGCTTTCTGCATCCTGCCTTCCATTGTCTGAACACGAATGTTCTCACGTTCAATCTCCGCCACTGCTGACAAAACAGATATCATAAGTTTTCCGGCATCTTTAGATGAATCTATTCCATCCTCTACACAAATCAGATTCACACCAAAATCCTGCATCACTTGTAATGTTGCAAGAACATCTGCCGCATTTCTTCCAAATCTGGAAAGCTTAAATACAAGGACATAAGACACTTCATCTTTCCCTGATTTGATATCGTCCATCATCTGATTAAATGCAGTTCTTCCCTCTATAGACTTACCGGATTTTCCAGCGTCCTCATACTCACTGGCAATTTCATATTCATTATAGTCACAAAAGGCTTTCATTTTTGTTTTCTGTGCATCTAGAGAATATCCGTCTATCTGCATGGTTGTAGAAACACGGGTGTAAAGATACACTTTTATCTTTTCTTTAGACATTCTTACCACCTCATAATATCATTATTTCAGTCAGAGTATGACCGCTAATTATATTTTTTTATCTGGCAACGAAAGTAATCTGTTTATTACCGGATGAATGATTGCTGTCTCTGTAATCTGATTGATAGCACAAAGTTTCTTCCCTGCATCCTTACTGGATGCTCCACAATGATATACCTTCTCGGTTTCTTCACCATAATCAAGTACAATCAATCTGTCGTGACAATCAGGATTCGGCTTAATCCGAATCGTTGGATATTCATTTTGAAAATCCGTCACTAAAGAGTTTGTAAGAAATCCTCTCCCACCTTTTCCATTCTCTGTGAATAAAATGACTTCCACACCATAGTCCTTCTGTGAAAGATGCTGTAATGATTTTGCATTCATATAATCATCCACAACATAGATTGATTTCTTTGCCTGTTGATAGATTTCTATGTAAGCAATGTCAGCTTCTAATTTCTGACCTTTATAAATAACAAAATTCTTCTTATCTTTATCCGTAATGAAGTTGTCTGCTAAGATAGTCACATCTTTTTGAATGGAATCTACTTTTTTCTCCATTCGATCCTGTCTCTCCGTTATCGTTCCAACCTTAGCTGTTAAAAGATCCATTTCATTTCTAGTAACAAACTGTTGATTTTGACTAATATAGTGACGCATCTCCCTAAAAGTGCGCATTATAAATATACTCTGCTGTTCTGCCAATTCTCCACGAAGAACTGTCGCAAGCATATAAATTCCTTGTTCTGTAAATGCATATGGCAAATATCTCCGTCCACCTTCTTGACCAGCGAAAAAATCATTTTTTCGTGAGGTCACAATTTGTGACCTCACGGATTCAATTTCACTAGTTGCCAATTGAAACATAAAATCTTCCGGAAATCTTTCTATATTTCTTTTTACCTGTTGATTTAACTTTTTGACTTCATAGCCATATATTTCCGCTAAATCTCTATCCAGCATTACCTGCTGACCGCGAATTATGTACACCTTACTCCGAATAACATCCGTAGTAATCAATTCTTTTGTTCCTTCCATTCTTCCTCCCAACCAATCGATTACAATTTCTATAAATTGCTGATTCCTATTCTGTTGCTATGAAATCACGCATTCCTTGTATATTCCATCTTCTTGCCCTTCGGACAAGAATCCTTCCTCGCTCAAAGAGCACAGTCAATTGCGACTTCACATACTATTCCTCCACAATGCTTTCCATCTGCTCCAATTTCTGCAATGCCTTCATATATGCCATCAATCTTTTATACTGTTCGTCTCCAAGGCTATGAATCTGCTTTAATATCTTAATATCCGACCTGGTAACTTCATAATCCATATCTGCATCTTTATACTCCGGATCAATTCCTTTTCCCGTTAAAAGCTGTTCCGGTGTAATATCCAATGCGTCACATATTGATAACAGACAGTCTGCTTTTGGATTTGTCTTTTTCTTTTTCCAGTCACTGATGTTGCTTGTTGCAATCCCGGTTCTTCTCGACAGTTCCAACTGGCTCATATTCTTTTGCTCCATTATGTAGAAAATTCTTTCACTGATAATCATGTGTGTTCCTCCGTTATGTTATATCCGCATTTATCGTTTTCATTTTCCGTTTATACGGTTATTCTATCATGCCGCAGCATTTCTTTCAATAGGAATGATAATACTTCTGAATTTCTCAATATTTTCTGTTTTATATAATTCCTTGTACAACTGTTTTATTCTCTTCATGCGAAGATAACAATCCGGATTCGGTAATTGATCCAAGCCCATTGCGTCTGCGTACTTTGCCACCATTTCACCAATGAAATTCGCCAAATCACTCCATGTATCTCTTTCTTTTATAACCACTTTATTTTTAACCATAATTGAAATCCTTTCTGTCATTGTTATCCATCATATCCCATCTAAGATACTGTTCCTTCATTCAGATAGGATAAGATAGATATTATTAAAATTAGTATTGTTAATATTAGTCTTATTAGATTTTGATTTTTTCGGTTCCAGACCCGTAAAATTAAAAACTCTGTAATCGTAAAAATCAAATTTCCTGACTGTGATTTTTACGTCCTAAGCACTTTGATTTTTTCTTATGTGGATATCTTTCAAAACACTTTCTTCAGATAAAGCTTGTTAGGTTTTCCAAGTCCCTGTCGCTTACGTTCAAGTGTTCCGAACTCCTCCAGTTCATCCAATAACTTGCAGGCTTTTTGTGTTCCACAATCCAATATTTCTTACGGAATAATAGATAAATACTCTTCCGTTTTCATCCACCCATCCATTTTTTATAGACAATGAAACTCTATCTAAAAAGATTGCATATAAAAGTTTTGCATCTATTGACAGCCCCCAAAAGCATGCATCATCTATTAGACATTTTGGTAACTTGAAGAAAGTAAACTGCTCTTCACCAGTACAGTAATTAAACGTCGACTTAATGCACAGATTTTCTAATCCATTTCTTCCAAGCATCTGTTCTTTTTCTAAATTTCTCATAAATAAAGTCCTTCCTTTCATTTTTTCTCAAATTGGCAAGCAGTGCCCCGGTATATACCCGGCGCATTTTTGCTTGTTGGGGAAAATGCCCCAATCCCCTCGAACTGCGGATAAACCGCAGAGCCACGCTAACGCTTTTTATCAATTCACTTTCTCTTCTTTGAATCTTCCTCATATAGATGAATAACTACTTCAAGTGCCTTTTTCAGAAGCTCTGTTTGCTCATTATTCATCTTTTTTATTTCTGCAATATCCTCTTCATACAGCTTCCCCGTTTCATTTGCTTTCTTAGCATACTGATTGAGATTATTACTAATCCTTGTATGTAAAGATATTACCCGGTTCAAATCAGGCCATTCCGGGATTATTACATACCCGTTTAACGCCATCTTTCTGATATACGCACTCATATTTTGAACTCCGGCTTCCTTCATCCGATCATGCAATATTTCCACCTCCTCCGGTTTAAATTTCACATAAATACCTTTTGAATACTCTTTCACTTTGCATTTCCTCCACTCTTTTTACTTTGTTTTTTAGAAATCACTCTATCGGGGCAATTGATGACTTTCTAAAAAATAGGCAACAAAAAAAGCAACCGATGTTACTCGATTGCCATGCCGCCACTTTTACAAGACTATATACGCTCAAAAATTTGTTAGTATTGTACAAACAGTTTTGTGAATAATTCTGTCCATTTTCCATTACAAAATGATAATTGACTTTTTAGAAATAGTTATTCTCAGATTTTCTACAAAATTAGAAAAAGCCCAAACCAAAAGGGTTTGAGCTCCATTTGTACATTCGTATTTTCTGCTTTTGGGTATAAAATCTCCGCAGTTAAATATAGAATACTTGTTCGTTTTTGTCAAGTCTTACTTGCACTTTTTCTCTTTCTTCTTCGGCAATTCTTCCCACATGCTCTCAACCAATTCACACAGAAACTGCCGATTATCCACATCATCAACCAGAATCATTTTTTTCGCACCATCATATGGCGGTTCCATCTCAGCATCCGGCATCAGTTTCACCGACACCGGAACCGGCTTTACCAAAAGTCTGTCATCATATATTCCGCAAAAAAACCTTCCTCGATAATAAAGGATGTATTCTCCCATAGTCTTTATTGGATGCCTGACAATAGTCTTCAGTTTCTCCGGCACTGCCTTCCGTTTATCGCTCAGATAAATACTCGCCTTGCAAAAACCTGCAATATCCGGTTTATTATCCTGCAAAATACCTCAAATCTTTCCGCCAGTTTGGGAATCATTGTCTTTTCTTTCTGCAATAAAATTGTCATAGTTTCGAGCAACTATCTATTTTCATAATTTCTCGTACTTCATGCATATCATATCTAACCAAACACAACAACTATATGTACTCGCTATGAAGCGTTTATTTTGATATTCCTATTTAAGGACAAAACTTTCTTTTGACTTCATTGCCCTGCTAAACTCATCAAACTCCACATATTGTAAAGCTATCCCCGCCTCATCTGCAAATTGACATATTGCGTAAATAGCCTGATCATAATTTTCTCCTGTCTCCAGGTTATATTCAAAAGTATCAATAAATCGATCAAACATTTTTCTCTGACGTTCTTCACATCGAGCAACATGCTTTTTGAACTCTTCATGATACTCATCCATTTCACGTGCTGACTCTAAAAGAATAGCTGTCATTCTGTCATACTCGGCAGCATTTAAATTTGCATTCTTTATAATCTCACGTGTACACGTAACTACATAACTTGCAGTAGTATATACAACTATCGGAAGAATTGGATTTACCGCAGACCCCATAATAGTTCCAACTGCCTTGGTAAAATATATGGTAGTCGCAGCTTTGGCAGTTGTATCCACTAACTGCTCTTTAAGTTGCTGCTCATCAATTTCACCACGCGCATATGAATAAAGTGCCACTCCTCCATCAATAATTCCACCTGCCATAACTGTCGCAGCAACTGAATCACTAAGTAAAGCACTTCCAGCTTTTATTCCTTTATATCTAATTGCAGTACTTACAATGCCAGTTGCGCCACCTCTTGCTGCTCCCTTTATTGCATCTGCTCCAACATCATGTAATGCAGCATCCAGTTCTTTCTTGTCCTGAAATACTTCGAACATATTTGTAACCCCAGATACTATTCCTGTTATTACAAAACTGGCCTTAGCCATATTGGCTGCTGTACACTTCATTTCAACTTTGACTGCTTTTCTTTCAAATGCTTTTGCATACTTTTCCGGCGTTTCATATGCCATCTGAACTTCTTCAAAAGTAGTTCCACCAGATGTTGCATCACCATAATGTAATTCATCTGTCAGATGCTCATGAACATCCCTAAAATCACCTGCATGTATATCCTGCGACTCTGCTCTATTCTTTGCAAGTTTTTTTGCTTCTTTTAGCATAGAACCATCCGCATTGTAATGCTCATCTTTACGTATGAGTCTATCCATACCATTGTATTTTCCCCAATGGTCTCTCTGACCTCCAGCCTGATCAAATACACTGTTAGCAGCACTTCTCTCAATTCCTTTACAGCTTACAGACTTTACAAATTTAGCCTGAACTTCTTTTTGTACACGACCTCCATCTTTAATTAATATGTCTGCCGCCGCGCCCTGATCATAAACATCGGTAACAACAGCTTTTGCTGACATTCCCTTACTTGCAGCGTCCGCATTAAACTTTGCTGCTTCTATATATTCAAACAAATTGCCCTTTTGTTGATCAAAATGTCCATTCTGGATAATTGGTGTTCCAATTTTCCATCTAAACAGGTCCATACCATCAACAGCAGCATTTGTTGCATTTTGAGCATTTGATGACGCCATATTACCAACTAAATTTTCTGTTGTCTTAGATGCATCTTTAACAACTTTCTTAAAAAAAGACATAGACACCTCCTACAATAATGCTGCGATTGCAATCGCTATAACTATTGCTCCAACAAGCCTTACAAGACGCCACGTATAGATTCTACTAGCTGGAAGATTTCTAAACTTAAAAAATATAGGAAATGCAACTCCCGCACAAACTATGAGTAAAATCCCCTTCAAAACACTCGTGCTCATTGATAAACATCCCAAAGCTATCATTATGACTACTGCAAAGAAATTAACTATAAGCATTTTATTTGCTTCTGGTTTCCAAACAATATCTCCGACTTGCGCATCTTCATCAACCATTTTATATGTATCTTTCTTAATCTGCTTTAATCCTTTTGTAGAAGCACTTAATGCCTCCCTAGCCTCACTTGAGACCTCACCCTTTGAATTTAGAATAGGTGTAGATAATACATGATAATAAACTTGTGCCATCAGCCAAGACACGTGGAGCGTCTTTTGCTCCACAATAGATAAACTATCGAAATCAATCATTCCGTCCGCATCTACAGGATGTGAGTTCTTTATTCTTTCGAGTTCCTGTAAAAATGGAGCAAACTTTTTATTTAATTTTTTAATGAAACTAGAGTAGTTATCAGACATCTTTGCAATGCCTTCCATTCCAGTAGTCATTATGTTCATCTGAGATACCGCTTCTTCTGCTTCTGCATGTATCTTCTTAGCTTCAGCAAGCTTTTCTTTTCCTTTTGCTCCAGCAATTACCGCTGCTACGGCTACAATAGGGGCTACAACAACCCCAGCAAGTATTAATTTACCGCCTGCCATACCTAATCCACCTGCTGCCTTAGCACCACCACCAAACCAAGCTAATGTAGCGTTTGTTTTCGCAGCACCAGAAAGAGCTGCTATAGCTGTTCCTGTTGATGCCGTACCAAACATCATTGCTCCACCATAAGAGGCAATACCAACCAATGCACCTGTTCCTAAAGCAGCAAAACCTGCTTTAGCAACTTCATTAGCAGTCATTGATGCATTCTGAATGTTCATAAGCATCTGCTTAGGCTCTTCGTCAGAACCAATAAAATCCATATTAGAATCAATTCTTCTATCCATTTCCACATTCTTAAATGTACCGAATGCAGTCACAAAAGAATCCATTCCTTCCATCCAAGCATTAACTTTAACTTTTCCAAGATTCTCCAAACGCTTAGTTGTCTGTTTCTTCTGTGACTCAAACTTATTTTTTGCGTTATCATACATAGATTGTGCCTCATTTAATAAGCTTTCAATCTCTTCTTTATGAGTAATTGGTTCCAACAATCCCATAGCACCTACCACCTTATCTATAACGTAAACAACTTAATCTAAATCAAATATTTTCTTTATAAGTTTATCAATTTCCTGTGCATCAAGACTTCCATCATCTCCATCACAGGTAATAATAAGGTTTTTGCCTTCAATTATTCTATGCTCTGCATAATAAGATTTCTTCTTTTCCCAACGCATCATATTTTCAGAGTCTGTTTGCATTCCTACATGCTCCAAATATCAGAAAATATCAGCATTGCCAGGACTATAAGCAATAAAGTCTAGCCTAAATTTCTTATCCCACACAGTTACTTCCGGTTCATAATCATTTCATAATAGCTTTTTCTTATAAACAAAATCATCCTATAATTCACTTGGAACCATCTGAAAATACTTCAATGCCGCCTCGATTGCTGTTGCCTTCTCCTTTGGACACTTGGGCTGTCTGGCATCATCTGACTTTACTTTGTTATAATTTTCTCGCTCTATAATCCCATACTTAGCCTTAACCTGTGCAATATACAGATTTGAAACTTTCATTCCATCATTATGCTTAGCCACGTATGCTTTGATCTCCTCATAAGTAGCCTTGCTCTCAGCCGCCGTTAAATCCATCTCGTCCATGTCAAGTCTTACATTCACATGATGCTTCGCTTCGTGGAGTTTGGACAAAAGACAAACCGTCTCCACATGCACGGTCATTGGGAACTGATCCACCGCCCGCCACTTTTTCAGCTCATAGCCACCCTCGCAGAGGATCTTCAGATCTCTTGAAAGAGTCGCACTGTCACAGCTCACATATACGATCCTCTCCGGCTTCATTTTCAGCATGGTATCAAGACAGGCTCCGTCACAGCCCTTTCTGGGCGGATCTACCACGATCACATCTGCAAAGATCCCTTCCTGTCCATATTTCTCTGGCAGTACCTCCTCTGCCTTTCCTACGAAAAATTCTGCATTAGTGATGTGATTTCTTTCTGCATTCTTCCGGGCATCCTCAATGGCCTGCGGAATGATCTCCACGCCATAAACCTGCTTTGCCCTGCCGGAAAGGAAAAGAGAAATCGTTCCAATCCCGCAGTACAGATCCCAGACCGTTTCCTTTCCGGTAAGTGCTGCATAGGAAAGTGCAAGGCTGTACAGCTTCTCTGTCTGGACAGGATTGACCTGATAAAAGGACAGCGGAGAAATAGAAAAGGTGATCCCCTGATCTGTCAGTGCAAAATCATGCAGGACATCCCTTACATGGATCGTGTCCTGTATCCGGTCATTACCCCAGATCGTAGTGACCTCCCCTCCCATGATGACATTCGTTTTTTCAAGATTATGGCTTAAGGAAATACTGGTCATTCCCGGTATCTCCTTAAGGAGCCGGATCAGGCGATCCTGAAAGGGGAGCTGCTTTCTGCTGTTGATCACAAGGCACACCATCAGTTCTCCGCTGGTAAAACCTTTTCGGATCAGTATATGTCGGATCAGCCCCTTGTGGCTCACCTCATCATAAGCCGGAACATGATTTTCCTTCATATAGGTAAGAACTGCCTGCAGGATCACCTGATTCTCTTCTGCTCCGAGATAACATTCTGTATTTTCAATGATACTGTGTGTTCTTCCCGCATAAAATCCAGTCACCGGCTCGCCATCCTTGTTCTGTCCCACCGGATACTGAGCCTTATTACGATAACGGAAAGGACATTCCATTCCCACAACAGGCTCGCCCGTCTCATCTACCAGCTTCTCCGAAAAGCCTCCGATATGAATCAGCTGATCACGGACCTTCCTCTGCTTAAAGGCAAGCTGTTCCTGATAATCCATCGCCTGGATCTGACAACCGCCACACTGTCTGTACAGCTTACAGGGCGGCTCTGTACGCCAGTCAGAAGGCTTCAGGATTTTTTCCACCCTGGCATAGCCATAGTTTTTTTTGACCTTGGTAACCCTTGCCAGGATCCGGTCTCCGATCACAGTGTCCTTGATGAAAAAGGGATAGCCGTCTACCTTGCCTATCCCTTCTCCATCATGACTTATATCTATAATTTCTGTTTCTATAGTGTCATTCTTTTTAAAGCTGTTTTCTCTGTTTTTCACGCTTTTCTCCGCCCTGTTTCTGCGTTATTATGGCTTCCTGCTATTATTCCATTCTGGTTCCTGTCAAATTGGAATCAAACAGTCTGTTGAAGCCAAGCCATCCGTTATTATCCTTGCTGTTTTCCAGAATCTCAGTAAAGGTCTCCATCTTGGCATCCGTATTATCTGCGAGGTTCAGCGCCATGGCTTCCATGATCGCAGGTTTCTTTGGCGAACCAAATTCATATTCCCCATGATGCGCAAGGATACAGTGCTTCAGTTCATTCGCCAATACTTCCGGGAAGCCTGGGATATTCCGCACCTTTTCACCGATCATTTCCACACCGATCACAATATGACCAAGGAACTGTCCTGCGTCGGTATAGTCATTTTCCGGGAAAAGAGAAATCTCTCTGGTCTTTCCCATATCATGACAGATTGCTGCTGTGATCAGCAGATCTCTCTTTAACAGTGGATATGTACTACAATAATAATCGCAGAGCTTTGTTACACCGAGTGTATGCTGAAGCAGGCCTCCCACAAATCCGTGGTGCACCGTTTTGGCTGCGGATGACTGCTTAAAGGCACTGATAAACGCCTGATCCTTTACGAAAAACTCCTGGAGCAGCTGCTTCAGATATGTATTTTCCACTCCGTTAATATAAGAAAGCAGCTCCTGATACATTTCTTCTCTGTCGAATCTGCTGACAGGCAGATAATCCGCAGGCGCATATTCACCTTCCTGACACTTACGGATTCTTTTGACATTGACCTGCAGCACTCCCTGAAAGCTGGTAATATCTCCATACACCTCGATATAATCCAGGGAATCAAATTCTGCGATACCTGCATTATTGGGATCCCACACCTTTGCGTCTATGGTTCCTGTTTTATCCTGAAGTACCACTGTATCATAAGGCTTTCCATTCTTTGTTACCGCCGAGATCTTGTGTTTACAGAGGTAAATATCAAACACTCTGTCACCGTCTTTATAATCTTTAATATATTTCATTTCTACTTTGCCCTTTCCTTTTGTTCATGATTTTTCTCTTATCGGGTTCCCAACGTTACGGGGAGCTCCATTTCCGTATAGCCTTCCGGTCCCTGACGAAGCAGTGTCAACGTCATAGTTTCTTCCGGCTCCATATCCATCATACCATTGATCAGCTCCTGATAACTGGTAACCTTGGTATCTCCAATTCCGGTGACCACATCTCCGCTCTGTATACCTGCCGCCATTGCCGGCGAATCCATGTCTATTTCCATGATATAGGCTCCATAAGGTACGTCGAGTTCCTCATGCACCTGCAACGTCACATCTGCACCATGGATACCAAGATACGGAATATCCTTATCATTTGACATTCTCTCGATCAGCTTCCGGAGATCCGTGATCCCTATAGCACTGACCAGATTTCTGGTATCACTGCTGTTATGGGAGGAATCTATGATACCTATTACCTGCCCGCTTAAATTCACAAGAATGCCCGTGGCAGAAGAGCTGCCGTAAATATCAGTAGTGATCCATTTATATCTGGAATCAGGAAGATCGACCGTACTGCCTGCAGAGGTTACAAAGCCATAACAGACAGACCCGGCAACACCCGCAGGCTGTCCAAGTGCAATAACCGGGTTTCCTATGAGGTTGCTTCCGGCAGAGGTTCCCAGCTTAACCGGCTCTGCAGCCTGCAGCGTTGTCCTCTTCATAGTATTTTTTTCTACTGCAAGAATAGCCAGTCCTGTATTACTGTCCTTTTTTTTCAGTTCAGCTTCATATTCCAGTTCATCGCTGAATGTGATTTCCAGAAGCTCTGCGTCTTCAATAGCTGGATAATTCGTCAGGATCAGAAGTTCTTTTCCGTTATCTGCTATGATCACTCCGGCAACAGATCCCTCATTTTTATATTCATTATTAAACCAGTCCACATCTGAGGTAATTCCAACCACTGTCACCATGGAAGACTGCACACTCTTCGCAACTGCCGCCAGTGAATCGTAAAGCGATGTATAATCCTCGACACCAAGCTTCATCTCGGAAAGCAACTGAGCGATCTGCTCATCCTCCAGTACCGGTGTTACGGGCTCCGGGGACATTTCGGAATCATCTGCGATCATATCCTCCGGCAGGATCTCTTCTGACTCTTTCTCTTCCACGAGTACTACAGTAGACGGCTTTTCTTCTGGATAAAGGCGGTTGCTTATGACCGGTTCCAGAAGAAGAAAGGTCAGACAGGCTACCAGTCCGAAGATCACAGCCATAGCGGCTGTGATAATTGTTTTCCTTATCAGTTTTTTCCGGTTTAAGGGACGCTGCTTGATGGTCTCTTTCAAAAAATCCGTTCTGTCCTGATTCTGCTGTTCTTCCATACAGATTTCTCCTTATTCCTTTTCCCTTTTCTCCTCTTTAAAAGCAAAGAATCTCTGACCAAAGTAATTCAGTATTACAAACAGTCCCATGCCACATACCATGGCGATATTGTCCTGCCATTCTGTGGAAAGTCCGCTTAAAAGAAGCAGGATCAGCTTCTTTGCACCACCATATGCGATCAGATAACACACGGTAATGTTTAAAATGAATTTAAGGATGACAACCGGAGATTTACTTTTATTTTGAAAGGTAAAATATTTATTCAGGAAATAGCTGCATATGCTGCCTACTATATAATTGGCGGCAGAAGAAATCCAGTATGACAGATGCAGCAGATTGTAAGCAAGAAACATGACAGCCGTCCCTACGACTGTATTGACAACACCTACCAGTACAAATTTCAGGAAGGTTATATCCAGTTTACCTTTCAGCTTTTCGATCACGTCTGTATCCTCTTTTCCATATATTCTCACATGATAACAGTATAAAATTTTACAGCCCTTTTTGCAAGAAAGAATCCTGCAAGCAGGATTCTCCACCCAGAACGGGTCATTTCCGATGACATAAAAAAGCCTGAGGATCACAGATCCTCAGACCTTACTTAACTATAGTCGGGGTGACGTGATTCGAACACGCGACCTCTACGTCCCGAACGTAGCGCTCTACCAAGCTGAGCCACACCCCGATTTCATACGACATTAGCTATCATACAATTTTTAGACCAAATTGTCAATACTGAAAACCTGCTATTCAGGTGCAATTCGGCATTCAGAGAAATCCGCAGAAGCTCTGTTTTTAAAAGCACGGCAGATGAACTGCTCCTGCAGCTTCCTGCCATGCTTTTTATTTCAGGTGGATCAGTGCTTATTCTGTCTCCTGTCTATGTAATCGATCAGCATCTCAGCAGTTACATCTTCTCCAAGCTTACTGCTGTTAATAGATACATCATAATTACGGGAATCACCCCATTTACCCTTACAGTAATAATTGTGATAATTCTTCCTCTTTTTATCCTGACGAACCATAAAGGTTTCTGCCTCATCCCTGTTCATTCCATAAATACGTACGACACGGTCAACCTTACTCTCCCAGTCACCGAGGATGAAAATAGAGATCGTTCCAGGATACTTCTTTAATACGTCTTCAGAGCAGCGCCCTACAACCACGAAGGATTCTCCGGATTCTGCTTTTTTTCTCAGGTAATCAAACTGCATATTGGCAAGGTTCTCTTCTGCAGAATTGGAATAACCCTTAACAGTTCTTGTCATAAAGAGGTTTCTTGGAACCTCATCATACTTCTCAAGGTTCTTTACCTCTACGCTTTTCTCATTGGCAATCTCCTGCAGAAGGTTCTTATCATACAGATTCAGTCCATAGTGCTTTGCGAGAATCTCTGCGATCTCATGTCCGCCTGATCCGAATTCACGTCCTATAGAAATAATAAGCTGTTTTTCCATTGATGCTGCCTCCTTTTATAAGTATCTTACAAAGATAAATAACATGGAGAATAAAACTACCATAATGGTTGCAGGTGCAACTTCCTTACAGTACTTGCCCCATCCAATAGGATGACCATGCTTGGCTGCAACAGCAGTACCAACAACATTCGCAGATGCACCGATCGGTGTTGCACTTCCACCGATATCTGTTCCCATGGAAAGTGCCCATGCCAGAGTGGAAAGGTCTACACCCTGTGCTACGGCAAGACTCTTGATAACAGGAATCATGGTTGCTGCAAATGGAATATTATCTACAAAGGCACTGGCAATAGCGGAACCCCAGATGATAATAGCGATCATCAGCTTGATATTTCCTCCGCTGACTTTGGCAATCAGTCCTGCGATCACTTCCAGCACACCGGTCTGCTCCAGACCACCTACTACAACAAACAGTCCGACAAAGAACAGCAGCGTCTTGTAATCTACCTTTTTCATCAGCTCTACAGCTTCCTTACCAGATGTGACCAGTGTCAGGATGGCTATGCCAAGTCCGATGGTTGCAACGGTAAGTCCTGTCTGTGCATGTGTTACAAGAAGAACTACTGCAAGTGCAAAGATAATGCAGCTGATGGTAAAGCTCTTCTTATCCCTGATGGCTGTTTTGGGATCCGGGAATGCGGATGTATCTACAGTTCCGTCACTACGCAGCTGCTTATGGAATACGAGGAAGAAATAAATCACGGTAAGTACCAGTGCACAAATAACGATCAGTCCCGTATTACTGATAAAATCTCCAAATGAATATCCAAGGGATGTTCCGATAATAATGTTCGGGGGATCTCCACACATGGTAGCCGCTCCACCCAGATTCGCACAGAAAATCTCTGAAAGAATCATAGGTACCGGATTAAATTTCAAAAGCTGTGCCAGCTCTACTGTTACTGCTGCCAGGAACAGTATAACGGTAATACTGTCAATAAACATAGCCAGAATACTGGACATAACCATAAAAGTAACGAAAATTGCTACAGTCTTGTAATGAACAGCCTTAGCCAGTCTCATACAAAGCCAGCGGAAGAAGCCTGCATTACCCATACCCTCTACCATGATCATCATACCTGCTATGAAGATAATGGTTGCCCAGTTGATGCCACTGGAGGTCTCAGCCGCTTCACCAGCCTGATACCAGAAGGTTAAAGTTCCAATCTCCTTAAAATTTAACGTATTGATCACTGCTGACATACTGTGCATGCAGACACCGAATACCAG
This sequence comes from Suilimivivens aceti, assembly GCF_025567405.1. NCBI lineage: Bacteria > Bacillati > Bacillota > Clostridia > Lachnospirales > Lachnospiraceae > Suilimivivens > Suilimivivens aceti. Next base: position 93,876 of record NZ_JAOQKJ010000005.1, read on the forward strand.
CACCAATGTCAGTAATCCACTCAGCAGTGTTACGATATGTCTTTCCAGCTTCTCTGATATGATCAGCAGAAACATGACAAGAAATATCACAGTTGCAATAATTTGTGCCATTTTCTCTCCTCCTCCTTATAACCTCGGGTGATTATAACACCTAACCCTGAGTGATTCAAGAATTTGACACAAAATTTTTATATTTTTTTCACACTTCTGAACTTTTTATAAAACGCTGTCAATTTTATCGGCAAGATCTGTCTTGCTGACAGCTCCTACAACATTTGCTTTTACCTCTCCACTCTTAAATACGATCATGTTGGGAATGGACATGACCCCATATTTCTGAGCCAGATTCATATTTTCATCTACATTGCACTTGCCAACCTTGCATTTTCCCTCATATTCTGCTGCAAGCTCTGCTACTACCGGTGCCATCATTTTACATGGTCCGCACCAGTCAGCATAAAAATCTACCAGAACCGGTATATTGCTTTTTACAACCTCTTCCTCAAAATTCTGCTCTGTGATCTTCAGTTCCATCAAAATCTCCTCCTTTTCCTTATTATAGTTATATAGTTATCTGTTAGTATCGTTTTGTCTGTAAATAATATACTTGCAGATAGGATTCCCTATACTGGAAAATTTTTCCTCATATTCTGTCATGACATTTCCCTGCATCAGTCTGTCATCATGGTGCAGATCATAGGTACATTCCTTTATCTTCCAGCCTGCTTCCGGTACCTCTTCTACTGCAAAGTCAAACAGGTCACGGTTATCTGTCTTAAACTCCAGTACGCCATTCCCCTTCAGGAACTCATCATATCTTGCAAGGAACTGTCTGGACGGCAGTCTTCTCTTGGCATGCCTGTCCTTGGGCCAGGGATCTGAAAAATTCAGGTAGATCCTGTCAATCTCATCTCTTCCGAATACCTCTGTGATATCCTCGGCGTCCATCCGGACAAAGCGGAGGTTTGGAAGCTCCTTTTCCTCCATCTTCTGGATAGCACGAAGCAGGACACTGGAATATTTCTCAATACCAATATAGTTAATATCCGGGTGCAGAGATGCCATTTCATAAAGAAATCTTCCCTTCCCCATGCCGATCTCTACATGGATCTCATGGTCATTGCCAAATACCTGCTGCCAGGCACCTTTATTTGTTTCCGGCTCATGGATCACAAAGACGCTGTCTGCGATCGCTTCCCGTGAACCCGGTACATTTTTTAAACGCATAGCCTTCTCCTGTCTTTATCTGTTTACCTATATTTTACCTTATCTTTCCTTTTCCTGAAAGCATATTTCTCAGAACAATTTATTAAAATATGATAAATCTTTTCAAAACAGTTCAGCTTTCAGTGTAAATAGTGTAAGATAAGAAAAGAAAAAGGAGAGCTCCAAATGAGACATAACAGGATTTATCAGGCAGGCACCTTTTTTTTGTCTGCTTTTTTATATGTAACAGCTGCCATGACACCCATCACCGCTCTGGCTGCCCCGGCTGACCTGAACGAGGCTGCTGCCCAGCAGGAGGAGCGTCTGACCCTTCCCATACAGAGCAATGAGATTGAAAACTGGCCGGAGGGTCCCGCCGTCGGCGCAGAAGGCGCCATCGTGCTGGAAGCCAATACCGGTGTGGTTCTCTATGCCAAAAATATCCACGAGAAGCTTTATCCGGCAAGCACCACCAAGCTGCTTACCTGTCTGATCGCTGCCAGAGAATGCTCCATGGACGAGATCGTGACATTTTCCCATGATGCTGTCTTCGGTATCCAGCAGGGCAGCTCCAATATCGGGATCGATGAAGGACAGGCTATGACTATGGAAGAGTGTCTGTACGGTATTCTTGTTGCCTCCGCCAATGAGGTTGCCGCTGCCGTTGCCGAGCATGTGGCAGGAAGCCAGGAAGCCTTTGCCGATATGATGAACGAGACTGCAAGGGAGCTCGGCTGTCAGGATTCCCATTTCGTGAATCCTCATGGACTGTTTGATGAAAACCACTATACCTCTGCCTATGACCTTGCCATCATTGCGAAAGCCTTTTTCCAGAATGAGCTTCTGAGCAAGATCGGCAATACCCCAAGGCACCACTTTGCAGCCACTGCTGACCAGCCAGATGACTTTACCGTACGTAATAAGCACCAGCTTATTAACGGAGACACTCCCTATGAAGGAATAAAGGGTGGCAAGACCGGATATACCGATGAAGCAAGGCAGACCCTCGTCACCTGTGCCGAACAGAATGGCTTAAAGCTGATCTGTGTGGTCATGAAGGAGGAAAGTCCGGAACAGTTTAATGATACCGTCAGACTTTTTGACTATGGTTTCAAAAATTTTACCGTGACTAACGTAGCAGAAAACGAAACACGATACAATATCGATGAAACCGAGTTTTTCCATACCTCCTATGATATTTTCGGGAATTCCAGTCCGATTCTTTCCTTAAATAAAGACAGCTATCTGATCCTGCCAAAGACCGTCAGCTTTCAGGAGCTGACCTCGGAAATCTCCTATGATGTATCCGGAGAAAATGAAGTTGCTGCCATTAATTACTATTATGAGGATACCTATGTTGGTACAGCCTCTGTTGACCTGGCAAAAGCTACTGCCTACTCTTCCTATGATTTTGACAGCGCACCCATTACACCTGCCAAAACAGAGCCAGTAACCAGTGGAATGGATAATACCATCTTCATTAATATCAAGATCGTACTCCTGGTCATCATTATCCTGGCAGCTCTGACTATTCTGGTCTTTGTGATCCGGGATCTGCTCATCAATTACAGCTTTTCCGGAAGCTCACGTTCTGTCAGCAGGAAAAAATACTGGACCCGGAAGAAACATGGCAGAAACCGCCGTTCTTCCGGATCCAGAGATATTCATTTCTGATGAGATGCCTGCTTTTTCTTTTTCTGTTTGCGGTGTTCTCTGGCTTCCTCTCTCTTATCCTGGATCTTCTGACATTCTTCTTCAGATATGAATTTGGAAGTCTTCACAATATAAACACCGTCATTTTCTGTTTTACGGATCCGGATCTTTGATTTCATGCTGCCATGCACCGGACAGACGGCCACGCTGTAATAATGCTTGCCGTTTGGCGTAAACCACCGGATCTTTTTACGGATATTCCTATGACAGAGATAGCATTTGGTGCTGATCACCTCCCTATCCTCCAGCGCCTCCTGCTTATCCATAAATTCCCTCGAAATATACTTCATATAATCATGGAAGAAGACATGGATCTCTTCCTCTCTGGATGCAGGAAGCACAAAGGTATCAATGGAAAAATTTTCCAGCACATTTTCCGGCAGAATCTCAAGTATCTTTGCCGTATAGTAAGCATCACTGAAGGCCCGGTGAAAAGGAATATCCTTCTCTATCTTCAGGAAGTCAATCGCGTATTCCAGGCTTCGTCTGGACTTGCGGTCCTCATAGGCAATACTGAACAGCTTCTGTACATCCAGAAATTTAAGAGGACCTGTGCTTAGTGGCTCCATTTTATAATAACGCATATTTCTCTGTAATTCATACAGATCAAGTGGTCCCCAGGTGCAGTAGATCACATTCCTCCCACTAAAGGCAAGAAACTCCTCCATCACCTCCGGGAAAGGACACCCCTTTTGCAGATCCTTCATATGAAGATGGATGATCTTACTGGTAATAGCATGCATATGCTGATAGATCGCCGGCTTTACAAGCTGATTGAACTCACTGATCATTTTCCGTTCACTGCTCAGCAGGATCGCACCCATATCGATAATTTCAAAAGGGATTTCCTTTACCTCTGGCTCTTCCCCTGTATTACTCTGGTTCCACTCCAGATCAAGCACAACATAGTTCATTTCATTCGTTTCCTTTATAAAGATGGATCTATTTTACCACAGAACTGCTTCCCTACCAACCCACTTTTATGCTGTGCTTATTGTACCTGCCCCTGCTGGCGCACGGTACCTCCGTTTTTGATCTCTTTCGTGGCACTTACCACGATCATGGTATCTCCATCCAGTGCCCCGGTTATGGCAGCATAATTCTCATTCTGATCCTGCACTGTCACGTTGATCTCCTCAATATAAGACTCCTCTCCGAGGATCCCTTCCCGCTGCTTCACCGCATATACATAATTTCTTGTATTTTCCGAATGCAGGGCATAAACAGGAATACAGAATGGAAACTTCTCCCCTGCATCTGAAGCAGTCAGGGTTCCGGACTGTCCCGGTATCCCTTCTCCTTCTGAAAGAGGGATCAGAATTTCATAGCTGCCATCTCCGGAAGCACTTTCACCAAGATAGGTGACCGTCGTCTGAAATTCACTTTCTCCTTCCAGCTTTACCGTGACGAAATCCTTCAGGCCCACATGCTTTTTCTGCTCCCTGCTGATCAGGATCTTTAACTGACAGGGTACCGAATCATCTGAAAGCCGCAGCACGGCCGTATCCCCGATCCTCTCTCCCGCAGATAGAGAAACTCCTGTGACCACACCGCTTCTTTCTGAAAACACCTGTCCCTCCTGCTGCAGGACCTCCCGATAAACAGAAAGGCTGTCTGAAAGCTTTTCCTTTTCCATGGAAAGCTCTGTCAGCTCGGAAGACGAGGCTTCTGGAAGAAGCGCATCCTCTACCCTTCTTCCTGCATCTTTTACGGCTTCATCCCGTTCCGCTTTCGTGTCTGCCTCCGCATAGGCAGCGCTCTGCAGCGCCGCCTTCGTTTCCTCGTCCATGCCTTCTTCTCCGTCTTCCTCTGCCTGAACATAAGCTTCTGCGGCTCTTCCCACTTTCGTATCCTGGATCCGTGCCGTGGTATCATAATCTTCTCTGGCCCGTGCAAGCTCAAGATCCCGTTTCTGCTGTGCCAGCGCCTGATTTTCTTCTATGGATGCCATCTGCACGGAAAGCCTGTCAATCTCCTGCTGCTTTTCCTCTATGATCTCCTGCAGATCTGCCAGGTCAACCGTAAAGAGAAGATCTCCTTCCTCCACTCTGTCACCTTCCCGCACAGAGATTCCGGCAAGCCGAAGGCCACTGACAAAGTTCACCGGAATTTCCCCTCCGGCAACTACGATGCCCTCAGCCTCCACCTTATGTTCTACATATTTGCTGTCCGGCTTCTGCGCAGTTACCATGGGAAGCTGATAAGCGTACACAGCCCGGGAAATCAGGGTGCACAGCCACATAATGCCAAGAAATATGATAAATCCTGTAAAAATCTTCCGTTTCTTTTCTTTCATAACCTCACTCCTTCAGCCCGGCATATACAATTCCCTGTTCCAGATCATCATGAAAAAGCCCGAATACAAAAAGCACCGGAATCAGCATGATCACACTGCCGCAGAACGCTGTCGCCGCCTGATTCAGGCTGATCTGCGGCAGATACAGGGACAGGGGCCACAGGGATTTGTCGTCCAGAAATGCCATAGGCTGCTCGATCAGATTAAAGCATTCCAGAAATCCAAGGATCAGTGCCGAACAGATCCCGCCCCTGCCAAGAGGAAGCCCTATCCAAAGAAACAGTCCTGCTTCCCCGGCTCCGTCTATCCTCGCCGCTTCCAGCATGGCCTGCGGGATCGCCGAAAATCCTCCGTAACATAAGAATACCGGGAACGCTGAAAAAACAGCCGGCAGGATCACCGCCCACTGTGTATTCATCAGATGCAGCCTGGTGAGAACCAGATAACTGGAAAGCATGGTCACCTGAAACGGGATCAGCATCAGTACCGTATACAGGGAAAACAGCAGCCTGCTGCCCTTCCCCTTATAGACTGCAAATCCAAAAGCCGCCGGAACTGCCACAAGAAGCTGCCCTGCCAGCACTGCCCCTGTCATCCTCATACTGTTCCAGAACAGCGCAAAAAACTGTGGTGTCTCCAGAAGCAGCTTTTCATAATTCAGGAATGTGGGATAATCCGGTATCGCCGTAAAGAAAAAGCTTCCTTCTCCGGTAAATACCGGCATCAGTCTTTCCCTGATCTCCTGCACATCCATCAGTGACCCTGTCAGAAGCAGAAACAATGGCAGAACCGTTACAAGCGCCGGCAGCAGTAAAAGTGCCAGGATCAGTAATTCCTTTCCTCTTTTTCTCATCACTTACTCCTCTTTTTCCTTCCATCTGCCCTGCAGCAGCCAGATACCGGAAAGCAGTACCAGAAACAGCAGTACCGAAGCCGCCGCCATCTTGGAAAACTCCAGATTCACAAACCAGTTGTTAAACAGGTGCTGCAGCAGGTAAATACTTCTGTCAGGATAAGCTCCGGCTGTCAGATAGGCCTCCCGGTAGATCTTGAAGGAATTCAGGAAAGACAGGATCACAATAGTAAAAAATACATTTTTTAGTCCCGGCAGTATGATATAGCGCACCCGCTGAAAGCTTCCTGCCCCGTCCACCATGGCCGCTTCCAGGATCTCCTTCTGGATCCCCTTGATCCCGGCAAGCCACAAAATCACCGTATATCCTGTATTTTTCCAGAGATAACACAAAAGCAGTACCAGAAATTCCTGCCCGGTTAAATAATAGCCGATCACTTTCCAGACGATCACAACGACTGCTGCCGGCAGGGCATAAGGCAGGAGATACAGCGGTTTCAATATCTGTGCCTTTCCTGATCCGCTGAACAAAAGAGCGATCAGAAAGCCGCAGATCAGCAGCAGCGGGATCCCGGTCAGGGTAAACCGCAGTGTATTTTTCACTGCCAGCAAAAAGGCCTGATTGGCAAAGATTGTTTTGTAATGGGAAAATCCGGTAAACTGTCCGGTCACCTCTGTCATAAAGGACCGCCTGACCACATCTCCGAAAGGGATCACGGTAAAGAACGCCGTTCCGATCAGACTGGGAAGAAGAAAGCATAAAAATGCTTTCTTCTCTCTTCTTTCCCGTATGCTACTCCGCCATATAAATGGCCAGCTTTTCCCTGATATTTCTGACTGCCTCCTCTTCATCACAGCTTCCTTCCAGATATTTCTTTCCCTCTTCAAATACGGCCGTTTCCAGTGTCTCATCTTCCAGATAGGGAACTTTGACCTGCTCTATCAGCTGATACAGGCTGTTTTCTGCTTCCTCATCGGGCCAGTAGACATTCAGAGTGGCCTCCAGCCCGTCAGCATTGCCTACGGACATCATGCTATAAACTACATCTCCGTTTTCATCCGGTTCCTGATCCTGCAGCCAGCTTGCATTTCTGCCTGCCGCAAAATTTTCTCTCAGGCCGTCTTTATTAATGGAAAATCCACTGACCTGCCCCTGATACTTCACAGAGAAAAACATCCGTAAAAAGTCAAGTGCCTGTTCCTGATTCTTCGATCCTGCACTGACAGAGACCAGCGTCTGTGGTATAAACACATCACTGCTCTGCCCGTTCATCGGCGCAAAGGTAACATCTTCAAACCCGTCTACCTTTTTTACTGAGGTAAGCATTCCATAATCATAGGTACCGTCTACCATTCCCATCTCTGCCAGGCTTCCGCCGCCAAGGTAACTCATCTCATCCAGTCCGCAGAATGAAATATTGGCTGCCCAGTTTTCTCCATAGTCAGCGACAAAATACTCATTGTACATATCAAAATTTTCCTGTCTCTGCGGCGTCATGCTCTTCATCTGTGCCTCATAGATCCTCTTTGTCTGTACCAGAAATTCTTTTATCTTTTCTTCATCCAGCGTACTGTCTTCTCTGATCCATGCCGGTGCAGAAACCATCGCAAAACACTTCATTACCGCTACCGGAGAATACATATAAGGCTGGAAAATCTGACTTTCCGGATTTTCCTGCTGCAGCTTTTCAATAGCATCTGCTGCCCGTGTCAAACCCTGGCCTGCCTCTGCTGCCCACTGTCTTCCAAATACCATGGGAAGATTGATCGTACATGGTAGCGTATAAATCCCACCATCCTGCTTCATTGCTTCTATGACATTATCAAAGAACTCTGCATCCTGTTCCATATCAGCAACAGTATCTGTCAGATCCAGCAGAAGTCCTTTTTCTATATAGGAAGAAAGCGGCATTCCATCCATGATCAGAATATCCGGTCCCTGTCCTGCCAGAATCTGTGTATTCAGCTTTTTCAGGGCATCCTCTTTGGTTACGGAGCTTCCCTCCTCCATTCCGATTTCATATTCCACATAAACATCTGGGTTATTTACCTGATACTCCGTTATTGCTGCCTGCATATAAGTATCTTCTGAAAGGCTGTATGCCTTCAGCTTCACAGACGGTACAGAGGCAATATCTGGATCATACACAAAATGCACGACAATACCACCGTTGAAAACAGCCAGAAATTCCTGATTATCCAGCTCCACCATGCCACACAGGCCATAGGACGGAGAACTGAGCCTTGAAAGGCTTCCGTCAATGACCTGCTCTACTGCACTTCCGCCGATCACATATCTGTGAAGTCCTTTGGTACCGGCCAGATAGATCACCCCGTCTTCCTTTCCCTGAAACAGGTACAGATCAAACCAGCTGCTTCCGTTAAAGGACCTCTGTCCATAGTATTCCTTTACAAAATCTGCCAGCACAGTATCCTCTACATACGTATCCGCCTTAAGGTCATACAAAAGCGGTGCCTCATAATCATAGCCATCCATGATCATCAGATCTCCGGCAAAGGAAAGCATTCTCGGCGCATCCTCATCTATGGTCAGAAAAGGCGTTCCTTCCGTTTCTCCCTTCTTTACCCGGTAAAGCGTATGGGCGCTGACCGATGCAAAGTAACAGTCCCCCTCCGGAGAAACCCACACATTTCTGGCATATTCATCCTCTGGCAGCGGCAGTGTCAGTTCCGTCGTCTCTCCTTCCGGAGAAATCACTATATATCTGATATGTTTTCCAAACTCGTCTACAGACTCTTCTTCCGTGCTGTCATCATAGATCACAGCAGTAGTTCCATCCGCATTCATCTTCAGATCCATCACATAATGCTGTTCTGCGTTCAGCTGATCCACGACCGGTATCTCATAGGCATGAAAGCTCTGTCCCTGATCTTCCGATACCAGAGAACTGTCAAATTCGTTAAGTATTACGATATTTCCATCTGAAAGTGTCAGCATCTGACAGATGTTTCCCTGCATCATATCCTCTAAAGACAGCTCTGTTTCCGTATACCTTCCCATGGCAGTACTGCCTGAGCCATCATCTGTCTTTCCATTTCCTGCTGTACCTTCTGTATTTTTCAAGGTGCCGCAGCCACTAAGCAATAGCATTCCGGCAAGCAGAAGACTTCCTGTTTTTATCCATCTTTTCCTTTTCTTCATGAAAAAGCACTCCTTTTCGCTGTTTGATTTTCTGTCTCACAGCATAACAGCCCTTTCTCTAATCTGCCTCTAAGATTTCTGAAGATATCTTAAGATCATTCAAAAAGGATCCACCGGATCCTTTTTTCATATGCATGGCAATTTTAAAGAAAGCTTACAGATTTCTGTGGTATACTTTTTAATAGAATACTTTTATGAGGGAGAATCCATGAGAATTTTACTTGCTGAAGACGATGAAGAATTAAACCGTGCTCTGTGCTTCCAGTTAAAGGCACAGGGCTTTTCTGTAGACACCTGTCTGGACGGAGAAGAGGCTCTTTTCTATGGAGAACAGAATATTTATGATGTGATCCTGCTTGACCGCATGCTTCCTCATATGGAGGGAACTGCCGTCCTTTCCCGGCTTCGCAAAAAGGGTGTGCTGGCACCGGTCATTCTGATCACTGCCCTTGGCACACTGACTGACAAGGTGACCGGATTAAACCTGGGCGCTGATGACTATCTGGTGAAGCCCTTTGCTTTTGAAGAACTGCTGGCAAGGATCCACTGCGTGGCAAGGCGGCCAAGGACACTGGAAAATACCCGGAACATTTCCTTTCTGGATCTTACCTTTTATCCGGAAGAATACCGGCTTTCCGGCCCTTCCGGAAGCTGCACCCTCTCCAGAAGGGAGGCTGCCCTGATGGAAACCTTCCTCCGCAGAAAGGAACAACCCCTTTCCCGGAGTTCCCTTCTGCTTACTGTCTGGGGGCCGGACAGCGATGTGGAAGAAGGAAATCTTGACAACTATATCCACTTTTTAAGGAGGCGCCTTACTACTGTAGGCAGCAGCCTTTCCATTAAAACCCTGCGTGGCTTTGGCTACTGCCTGAAGGAGAAATGAGGTTCCCATGTTTCAAAAGGTACGAATCCGTCTTACCCTGCTCTGCAGCGGCATCATCACCCTGCTGATCATCATCATGTCATTTCTGTATCTCCGTATTTCAGAAAATAACCTCTACCGGAACCAGTTTTATTCCTTCCAGAATGACAGCAACACCATCATCATCAATCTGGAGCAGCAGTCTGTCATCACCATGGAATGGCTTTCCAAAATGGAGGCCCAGGGAAACTATCAGTTTTATCTGCTGGATAACGGACATCCCTTTCTTTATAATACACTGCATGATACGGCTCCTGCAGAAAACCGGGCTGCTTCTTCATCAGATGGCAATACTTCTGTGTCCAAAAGCAAGACATCTTCTGCTCTTTCTGACATCTTTGGAGAGGCGTGGACGTATTATGAAAGCACGCTGCCCCAGGATTCTTCTCTGGAAGAGGCATCCTCTCTGTCTCCCTATACGGCATGGCACCGGACCTTTTCCTTCACAGATTCCGGGAAAAATGATTACTTCTGCACATTGATCACGCTGGAGCGGAACACCTCACAGCTTCAGATCATGATCCTTTCTTCTCTGGCCGGTCTTGAAAAACAGATCCGGGAACAACGCTTTCTTTTCCTACTGATCGACTCCTTCACCGTGGCTTTGCTCTTCCTGTTTTCCTTTTTCTTCACCGGAAAACTCCTTGCCCCCATTGAAGAGAGCCGGAAAAAGCAGCTTTCCTTTGTGGCTGCAGCTTCCCACGAGCTGCGTACCCCTCTTTCCGTGATCCTTTCCAGTCTGGAATGCTGTCATCAGGCCTCTCCGGATGAAGTCGCGGGCTTTCTTGCTACGATTGAAAAACAGGCAGCCCTGATGAAAAGTCTTGTCAATGACCTGCTCACCCTGTCTGCCTCAGACAGCGGGCAACTTGTACTTTCCAGAAGCACTGCCGAACTGGACACTCTGCTGCTTGATACCTTCGAAGCTTTTGAGCCGCTTGCCGCCAGAAAATCGATCACCATGTCTGTTTCCCTCCCGGAAGAAGCGCTTACGCCTTATTCCTGCGATGAAATGCGCATCCGGCAGGTACTCTCGATTCTCATTCAGAATGCCATCAGCTATACTCCGGCAGGCGGACATATCCACCTTGCTCTTTCTGTCAGAAATCATCAGTATCTTTTCTCTGTGGCCGATAACGGTCCTGGCATTGCCGATGCTGACAAAGAACATATTTTTGAGCGCTTTTACCGGGCTGAAAAATCCCGGAATACCAAAGGCCATTTCGGTCTTGGGCTTTCGATCGCCTGTGAAATCGTAACTGCACACCACGGACACCTTTGGGTTACTGACACAAATGGCGGCGGGAGTACGTTTTTTATAGGTCTTCCCTGTTGAAATTTCATATGTTTTCCTTTATAATATTGAAAATATTATCTGCTGTTACAATGCTTTTTTACGGTTTCAGAACGTACTCCATCACACAGCAGAAAGCAGTACACCCGGAGGTAGACCTACATCATGAACAGATTCAGACAACTTGCAGCAAAAATGGCCACTATTTTACTGACTACAGTGCCCTTGCTTACAGCAGCAGTTCCCCTTTCCGCACAGGCTGCAGAAGATATCTTATCTGACAGGCTGGAATTACGAATATGTCTATGCTTCTTTTTCAGAATGTTATACCATGCTGGCTAATGGAGAAATCGATCTGTTCGGTAACGTTTCCTACACTCCTGAGCGGGCAGAGCTCTTTAATTTTTCTTCCTATCCTCAGGGAAAAGATACCTACTGGCTGTATGTAAATAAAAATCAGTCCTCTCTGGCTGATGGTGATGTTGATGCCATTGTGGCGCCGGACCTTGCCACAGACTATGACTATCTCGCTATCTCCAGTATCGGCTACAGTGAATTCTATTGATATCCGTACCCCGATGAATGCAATTATCGGTTTCACTGATATCACCCTGAAAAATGAGCCGGCTCCTGAAGTAAAAAGTTATCTTGAAAAAGTTAAACAGAGCTCTGACTATCTGCTATCCCTGATCAATGATGTACTGGACATCAGCCGTATCGAGAGTGGAAATATCTCCTATGATCCGGAACCGGTCAATATTACTGCCGTTACAGACTCTGTACTGGATATCACCCACGGCTTTACTATCAACCGTGATCTGCAACTTATCGTACACCGGGATGAACCGGAAACCCATTATGTGTTGGCTGACGAAGTAAGGCTTCGTGAGATCCTGATCAATATCATAAGCAATGCCGTAAAATTCACCCATGATGGTGGACGCATTACTTTTGAAACCTTCCGTAAACCCGGAACTGCCCCGGACAATATCATATTCGGATACCGTATTTCTGATACCGGCCTTGGCATGGCTATTACCAAACGATATGTGGAACTGATGGGCGGTACCATTACCGTAGAAAGCACTAAGGGCAAAGGTACAACCTTCACCGTGGAGCTTCCTTTAACTCTAGCAGACCCTATTGAAAAAAGGAAAGCGTATACGGCTCCTGTCCAGAAAAGAACAACTGATCTTCACGTACTCATGGCAGAAGACAATGATCTGAATGCTGAAATCGCAACTATGCTGCTGGAAGATGAAGGTATGCATGTGACAAGGGCAGCAGACGGCTGTGAGGTAGTGAAAATGTTTAAAAGTCATCCTGCCAGTACCTATGATGTGATATTAATGGACATTATGATGCCCAGGATGAACGGTTATGAAGCAACACAGGCGATCCGTAACATGAACCGTCCTGATGCAGGGAAGGTACAGATCGTTGCCATGACGGCCAATGCCTTTGCAGAAGATGTTGTGAAATGTAAAGAGGCCGGGATGGACAGCCATCTGCCGAAGCCCTTTAAGGCTGATCAACTGATAGCATCCATCATCGCCCCTAAAAATTAGAATATTATATTAATCTAAGTATAAAAAAGGGTTACAGCTGCTCAATAAATGCCTGCGCAAGCTGAATCCATACCGTAGTTTCCGGCTGCAGATTCTCCTCACAGGAGCAGGTGAACCGGTTTCCAAGTCCAAGACCATGAGCCCCCTTCGGGAATATATGTAACTCTACCGGAACCTTTGCCTTGCAGAGTGCAGTTGCAAATAACATAGAGTTTTCCACAGGAACCAGTCCGTCCGTAAAGGTATGCCACAGAAATGTGGGTGGTGTATCTTTGGTAACCTGATTTTCCAGAGACATTTTCGCTGAAAGTGTCTCTTCTTTATTTCCAAGAAGTGCACGGAAGGAATCCCTGTGTGCAAATTCTCCGGAAGTGATCACCGGATAGCTGAGGATCAGACCGTTTGGTTTTAACAGACTTTCATCCCCGCCAGCCACTTCATTTACCAGAAATTCACTGTTCCAGAAGCAGCCAAGACTGGCTGCCAGATGTCCTCCTGCTGAGGATCCCTGCACCAGAATTTTATTCGGGTCAATATGCCACTCTTTCACGTGCTTACGGATCGTTACCATGGCGCTTGCCAGCTCCAGAAGTGCAGCCGGATATCTCGCCGGTGCCACACTGTAATTCAGAACCGCCGCATGGTATCCCATGGCATTGAACTGCATGGCAATAGGCTCTCCTTCCCGTACGGATATATTTTCATAACCGCCGCCCGGGCAGATCAGTACAAGCGGCCGCTCCGTGAAAACATAACAGTCCTCATAGTCCAGAATATAAGTGGTCAGCGTGGGAGTCCCAATACTGCCTTCTACTGTCATATCGATTGTTTCGTGTATCATGTGATTCTCCTTTTCTTTTATTCCCTGTCAGATCATGAATCTTCCATTCACGATCCGGATTCTTTTTGAATATGCAGGGCAATCAGGAAAAGCTGCCCTGCGGCAGCTTCCCCCAAAAACCATATTCTTTATTTATTCTGCATCACTGTCTCATCATTCCTGCCTGTGCAGACTCCTTTAGAAAGTAACAGTCAGATCTGCATTTCCGGAAAGGGAAATGACAGTGTCCTTCTTATCAATCTTTACTTCACCCTGTGAAACAGAGATTGCGATCACATTTACCAGTCTGATCCTGTAAACCTTGTCACTCTTTACTGCGATCTGGATCTGATTGCCGTCTCTCTTTGCTGTCATGGCGATCTCCTCTGTCTTATCCATGCCATAAACGGCCGCCTCTGCACTCTTTCCATCCTTCAGTGCATAGAGACGAAGCTCTGCATCATCACCATAATCATAATCCGGCTTGTCATCATGTGCGCCCATTGCTACAATGGAGTTTTCCTTTACCATAAGCGGAATGCTCAGGTAATCACACTTCTCTGTAAACCAGCCGCAGCCTTCCTTCTCTTCTCCTGTAAAGAAGTCTGTCCAGGTTCCCTTCGGCAGATAATACTCTGCAAGGCTCTGGTCATTAAAGACTGGCGCTACTAACAGGTTATCACCCAGCATATACTGCTTATCTACATAATGACAGGTCTTATCCTCTGTAAATTCCAGCACCATACTTCTCATGGTAGGAATACCGCTTATAGAAGTTTCGATCGCTGTCTTGTACAGATAAGGCATCAGGCTTGCCTTTAATCTGGTGAAGAATCTTACAACATCTACTGCCTCATCATCATAAACCCACGGTACTCTGTAGGAAGAGCTTCCATGAAGTCTTGAGTGGGAAGAAAGAAGTCCGAATGCTACCCAGCGCTTGTAAACATCAGCGGTAGAGGTATTCTCGAATCCTCCGATATCATGTGCCCAGAAGCCGAATCCGCTCATCAGCAGAGACAGGCCGCCACGAAGGCTTTCTTCCATGGATTCATAATCTGACCAGCAGTCACCGCCCCAGTGTACCGGGAACTTCTGACCGCCAACAGTTGCAGAACGTGCGAAGAGAACAGCCTGTCCTTTTCCTCTCTTACGCTCCAGCAGCTCATAAACACATTTATTGTAAAGGTAGGTATAGTAGTTGTGCATCTTCTTCGGGTCAGAGCCATCGAAGTAAACAACATCCTCAGTAGGGATTCTCTCACCAAAGTCTGTCTTAAAGCAGTCAACACCCATATCAAGCAGTACTTCCAGCTTATCCTGATACCACTTGTAAGCGTCAGGATTAGTGAAGTCAACAAGTGCCATACCCGGCTGCCACATATCCCACTGCCATACTCTGCCATTGGTTCTCTTAATGAAATAACCCTTCTCCATACCTTCATCGAAGATATCAGATTCCTGGCCAATGTAGCTGTTGATCCATACACAGATATTCAGACCTTTGTCCTTGATTCTCTTTAACAGTCCTGCAGGATCAGGGAATACTCTGCTGTCCCATACGAAATCGCTCCAGTGGAACTCCTTCATCCAGAAGCAGTCAAAGTGGAAGGTTCGTAACGGAATGCCACGATCCAGCATACCATCAATAAAGCTCATAACTGTTGCTTCATCATAATTGGTAGTAAAGGATGTTGACAGCCACAGTCCGAACGTCCAGGGAGCCGGAAGGGAAGGCTTACCTGTCAGATCTGTATATCTGGTCAGTACTTCCTTCATGGTAGGTCCATTGATCAGGAAATAATCCAGATAACCGCCCTCTACGGAAAACTCTGTTCTGGTCACCATCTCGGTCGCTACCTCGAAGGATACCTTTTCAGAATGATTTACCAGTACGCCATATCCCTTATTTGTAAGATAAAAAGGAATATTCTTATAGGACTGCTCTGTGCTGGTGCCTCCATCAGCATTCCAGATATCCACGCTCTGTCCGTTCTTTACAAAGGGAGTGAATCTCTCACCCATACCATATACAAGCTCTCCGACAGATAAGGAAAGCATCTGTCTCATATAAGTTTCTTCGCTGTCTGTATAATTATAAGCAAGTCCCTTGAAATCTGTCTTCATCAGTGCCAGGTCACGTCCTGCACTTCTGGTGATCATCTCACCATTTCTGTAGTAAGTCATGGACCAGCTCTTCTTGGTGATCACAAGTGTAAGCTCACCGCTTGCAATGCTGATCTCTTCCTCACTGTCCTTAACGTCAAGGGGCAGCGCTTCGTTCAGCTCCAGCTCGAAGGAAGGTGTATCTACAACCTCTCCCTTATAATGATAAGTCCGGACTCTTAAAATTTCCGGTGCAGGAGATGTGATCTCCAGTGTCAGATTTACGCCCCCCAGAGTATCTCCTCTTGTAACAATATGAGTAGTTGGAGCACAGATTGTAACCTTTTTCTCTTCAATCTTTGTGAAATAAGCTTCTGCAGGAGCAAAGCAGCTGCATCCTTCCTTTTGTAACCAGCATCCATTACTGAATTTCATGTTTTTACCCATTCCTTTCTGAAAAAATAGATTCTTTTCCTCTGACAGGCAATTCCGTCCTTCCCTCAGAGGTCTCTCTGTAATGATAGAATATAACTATTTTATTGCTGATTCTTTAATTATCTTCTACTTTTCTAACACTATCTTGACATTTTCGTTCAAAACAGCAAAAATGAAGGTAATCTTTTTTAAAGGAGAACCACCTATGGAGCCAGGATCCGTTCTTTCCAAACAACAATATGAAGAAAAAATCAGCCATACCACCGCCGATCTTCCCTTTGCCCTGCACAGACTTTCCTATCCGGCCGGTGCGGACATTCTCTTTTACCAGCACTGGCACAAAGAGTTTGAATTCATTATGGTTACCGGAGGCTGCCTGGAGCTTACCGTAGAAAGCAGAACCCATATCCTGCAGTCAGGAGAAGGTGCTTTTATCAATGCCTCCTTCAGCCACAGTGGAAGAAGCGCCTGTTCACAGTCCTGCTCCTTCACCGCACTGGATTTTTCCTATGAGCTTCTGGACGAAAACCCTCACAGCCACTTTTCCCGGAAATATATCAATCCTGTGCTGGAAGGATATCTTCTTTTCCCGGAAGCAATTCATCTGTCAGGGAATACCCTGCTCCTTTGCAAGGCTGCTTCCTGGCAGTCCAAACTACTGTTTACATTAAGAGAAATCGAAAGCTGCCAAGATGACACTCTTTCCAAAAGAGAGCTCTTTCTGAAGTCCCGGATCTACCTGCTTTGGGAGCTTTTGTTCCAACAGGCACAGCCAGACGGTTCTGGGAACCGCCAGGAACGCCATAACAGAGAACGGCTGTCTCCTGTGCTTTCTTATATCCGGGAACATTTTTCAGAAGAAATTTCCCTTGCGCAGCTTGCCAATATCGCAGCCCTGAGCGAAGGACGGTTCTGCCGGATCTTCAGGGAAACCATGAACCAGACCCCATTCCAGTACATCATGCACTATCGGGTCATGCAGAGCTGCAGCCTCCTGACAGAAACTGATCTTCCCATTGGTGAGATCGCCCTGCGCTCCGGCTTTAACAATATCAGCTACTATAACAAAACCTTCCTGAAACAGATCGGCTGTACACCGAGGCACTACCGGACCTATACTGTTTTCGGAACCTCTGGCTGATCCTGCCTCCCACGGCAGCCTGCTAAAGCGCACCACAGAAAAAGCTGCAGGATATCCTACAGCTTTTTCAATAGATCCGGTAATTCTCTTAAATCTGTTATTTCGTAATCCGGGATGATCCCTGTCCCGTTCTCCTCCCCCTCCTTGTGGAACCAGATCGTTCTGACACCGGCATTGATCCCGCCAAGGATATCTGATGTCAGGCTGTCCCCTATCACCACTGCTTCATTCCTGTCAAAATCCGGAATCCTTTCAAAGCATCTGTCAAAATATTCCTTCGATGGCTTATTGACTCCGATCTCCTCAGAAATAAAAACATCTTCTACATAGTCCCGGATGCCTGCACTTGCGATCCGTCCCTTCTGCACATGGGCCGTTCCATTGGTCATAATATAAATCTGATATTCCCCTGAAAGCTTCTGCAGAAGCTCCTCCGCATAGTCCATGAAGTAATGCCCCTCTCCAAGAAATCCTTCATACAGGCGGGCCGCTTCCTCTGCCTCCCGGTCAATTCCAAATTCTTCGAATAAAAGCAGAAAACGGCGTTTCTTTACCGCTTCACGGTCAAGCTCTCCCTTTTCCAGCAGCTTCCACTGTGCCAGATTGATCTTATTATACCGGTCCAGCATATAATCTGTCGGCTCTAGGGAAAGGGCACTGAGCGCCTTCGTCAGTGCAAGCCTTTCCGCCTTATCAAAATCAAGCAGCGTATTATCCAGGTCAAACAGTAGTTTACGTAACATATTATTTCTTAATTCTCTCATTCATCTTTTTTAATACTTCCTGAAGATCTGCCCGTTTCAGTCTGCCATTGCTGAAGGAAAGACCGGAACGGAGAGGGGTATATTCAAACATTGCCGCCATCATATCTTTGGAAATTGCCTCTGAACCAGAGCCACCCTCGCTGCCGCCAAAGTCCATAAAGCCGTTCTCCATCAGAGCCTTTACAATATCGCTGACTCTTTCATCCCTCATGGCATCACCTATAAGGGAATTTTCGTCATAATGATCTGCCAGCAGATAAGTACCGGTTACAGTCACCTTTTCAGAAAGTACGATATCCCGGCTGGAACGTCCGATCTCGACCAGGAAATCACCCGGCTCCACATAGAAATCATGTACCTTCGGCTCATAATAAGCAAAGGCTCTCTTAGAAAGCGCAAATGTTACCGTCTTTGTTTCTCCAGGCTCTAAAGCAACCTTTGCAAATTCCTTCAGTTCTCTTACAGGACGTACAGCACTGCTCTCCAGATCTCTTACATAAACCTCTACCACTTCCTTACCGGCCATCTTACCGGTGTTGGTCACATCTACACTGACGGTCAGCGTATCAGAGTCCTTCATGGTTTCCTTATCCAGCTTCAGATTAGAATAAGCAAAATCAGTATAGCTCAGTCCATAGCCGAAGGGGAACAGGACATCCATTTCCTTGAAGTCATAATAACGATAGCCTACAAAAATTCCTTCCTTATACTCTACTGTATCCTGTCCACCGGGGAAATTCAGGTAGGAGGGATTGTCAGAAAGCTTTAAGGGGAAGGTCTCTGACAGCTTACCACTGGGATTTATCCTGCCAAACAGTACATCATACTCAGCACCGCCGACAGCCTGTCCGCCAAGATAGGCCTCGATCACACCCTTCACCTCTGAAATCCAGGGCATTTCCACAGGGGAACCATTGTGCAGGATCACTATTACATTCTTCTGTACTTCAGTAACACGGCGGATCAGCTCATTCTGGCAGTCAGGCATTCTCATATGCTTCCTGTCATAGCCTTCTGATTCAAAATTATCAGGAAGTCCGGCAAAGATCACTGCCACAGCTGCATCCTTTGCTGCTTCCACAGCTTCTGTGATCATCTGCTCATTGATCTCATCCCTGTCATCATCATAGCCCTGCGCATAAACATAGTCCATTCCCTCTTCCAGGCAGTCAAGGAATGCTGTCACCTTATGGCAGTTGATATGGGAGCTGCCGCCGCCCTGGAATCTTGGCTTCTTCGCATATTTTCCGATAACTGCCAGCTTCTGCTCTTTGCTAAGCGGAAGGATATGGTCTTCGTTTTTCAGAAGCACCAGTGTTTCTCCGGCAATCTCTCTTGCCAGCTCATGGTCAGCATCCCTGTCAAATACCGCGTTTTCCTTTCTGCCTTCCTGTGCTCTGTAAACGATATTTAAAATCCTCTCAACTGCCTGATCTACAACTGCCTCGTCCAGCTCACCCTTCTTTACTGCTTCTACGATCAGGGCATCATTTTCACCAAAGGAGCTTGGCATTTCCAGATCAAGTCCTGCCTTTAAACCCGGCACTCTGTCATTGACAGCACTCCAGTCACTGACAACAAAGCCTTCATAGCCCCATCTTTTGCGGAGGATATCCGTCAGGGTTTCCTGATTTTCAGAACCAAATACACCGTTGATCCTGTTGTAGCTGCACATTACTGTCCAGGGCTTTGCATTTTTGACCGCACCCTCAAAGGCTGACAGATAGATCTCATGCATGGTTCTTTCATCCACCTCTGCAGAAATGGACATTCTTCTTGTCTCCTGATTGTTCAGGCAGAAATGCTTAATGGAGGTTCCCACATTCTGGCTCTGCACACCTTCGATATGTGCGGTGGCAATTTCACTTGCTGCGTAAGGATCCTCAGAATAATACTCAAAGTTACGTCCGCAGAGCGGGGATCTCTTAATATTCACTGCAGGTCCAAGGATCACGCCTACGTTTTCTGCCTGACATTCCTTTCCAAGCGTCTCTCCTACACGGTGAAGAAGCTCCCTGTCAAAGGAGGATGCCATGGCACAGCCTGCCGGAAAGCAGACAGCCTTGATACTGTCATTTACACCAAGATGATCTCCCTCCAGATCCTGCTTTCTCAGTCCGTGAGGTCCATCGGACATCATCATATCCGGAATCTGCAGTCTCTCTACTGCTTTGGTATGCCAGAAATCCGCTCCGGAACAGATCCCTGCTTTTTCTTCCAGCGTCATTTCTGAAATCAGCTTCTTTAAGTCTTTCATAGTCCCTCTTTCTGCTGCACTGCAGCCCATTCATTTATTGTTTATCTGCACCACTTGCTGTCATTCTCTTTTCGTCCATAACAGCTTTTCATGGTTTCATCATATCGGATCCTACTTTTTCTTTATATCATAATTTTTATTTTTATGTTATGATTTTCATATATATTTATAGAAAAAAGAGGGATCATTTCTTATGGCAAACATCAATGAGAAACGACTGAAATATCTGGAATTTGTAAACCGGGAAAATAACTTCAGACACCTTCGTTATGAAGAAGAGATCAGACCCTATCTCTATATGAAGGCCGGAGATCCCAGAGCTCTTGACGCCTACAGGCAGCTCATTGACTCTCCCCTCGTTGGTCATTTGTCCGACGATCCATTACGAAACCGGAAATATCTCTTTGTCTCTGCAGTAACTCTGACCACCCGTTATGCGATCGAGGGCGGCATGGATCCGGAGACAGCCTATAATATCAGTGATCTTTTTATCCAGGAAATGGATACCTGTCAGAGCACAGATGCAGTGAGGACACTGGAACTGGAAATGGTCAAGGTTTTTATCACCCAGCTTGCAAAATCAAAAAAAGAGACCGTTTATTCCAGACCGGTCGTGCAGTGCATTGACTACATCTACTACCATCTGAATGAAACAATCTCCCTGCAGGAGCTTGCTAAGGAAACAGGGCTCCATCCAGGCTACCTTTCCACTCTTTTTCACCGCGAAATGGGAATGACCCTGACGGAATATATCCGCAAGCAGCGCATTGAAACAGCGAAAAATATGCTTCTCGATTCTGAATATTCTTATGCGGAGATTGCCGCCCTTCTGGCTTTCAGCTCCCAGAGCCACTTTACAAGAGTCTTCCGGGAAGAAACCGGCTATACGCCAAAGGCTTACCAGACCCACTTCTTCCGCGCAGGAATCGGACAGCAGCACTAACCTGAGACAGCCTCCCCACTTTGGGACGATGGTCTGTCGGCCGCCTTTACAGTCCCTCCTGCTCTCTGCGTTTCAGCTCCGGCAGTACCGTGCAAAGCATGGTGATAAAGCAGGCGCACCCTCCGATCAGATTGGAGATCGGCTCGGCCCAGAATACACCATCCACTGACAGCCCGGCAACTTTAGGAAGAAGCAGTGTCAGCGGCACAACAATAAAGGCTTTCCGGAGCAGAGAAAAGAATACTGCCTTGCCCGATTTGCCAAGCGCCACGAACACATTCTGTCCGGTAAACTGCAATGCCATAAAGCAGAATCCAAAGAAATAAATATGAAGTGCCGGAACACCCTTTTCCACCAGCTCCGGGGAATCATTGAAAATACGGATAAAAAATTCCGGAAACAGTTTGAGGACTCCCCAGATCAGAAGCGTATAGCTTACACAGAGTCCCGTGACAAACCAGATCGCCTGCTTTACCTTATGATAGGCCTTTGCCCCGTAATTAAAGCTCATGACCGGGGATGCCCCGCTGGTAATGCCGTTCACCGGCAGTGTACAGATATCCCTGACAGAATTTAATACTGTCATAACACCGACATAAATATCGCCGCCATATGTCTGCAGCGTCGCATTGCAGGCCACCTGCACCAGACCATTGGTAAAGCTCATGATAAAGCCGGACACGCCAAGTGCCATGATCTGCAGCACCCGCTTCCCGGATAGCTTCAGCCGGTCAGCCTTCAGCCGGAGTACCGCTTTTTTACCTGTCAGAAACCGCAACACCCAGATGACCGAAGCAAGCTGTGACAGGATCGTTGCAATGGCGGCTCCCTGTACGCCCATTTTCAGTACAAAAATAAACAATGGATCCAGGACGATATTCAGCACTGCGCCGATCAGAACCGAAAACATACCGATATTGCCAAAGCCCTGACTGTTGATAAAGGGATTCATTCCTACAGAGATCATGACAAACAGGGTGCCGAGCAGATAGATCCTGATATAGCTGCCTGCGTAAACAAAGGTCGCATCACTTGCTCCGAACAGATACAGCACCGGCTTATAAAACAACAACCCTGCCACCATCAGCACAGCGCCTGTCAGTACAAGCATCAGGAAGGAATTTCCCATAAGGTATTCCGCTTCCTCTTCATTTCCCCGTCCCCGCTCCATGGCACAAAGAGGACCTCCGCCATTACCAAAAAGCAGCGTAAACGCAGAAACCAGCGTAATGATCGGGAAGCACAGTCCGACGCCTGTCAGCGCCAGTGTTCCCACCTCCGGGATCCTTCCAATATACATTCGGTCTACGATATTATAAAGGAGGTTAAGCAGCTGTGCCACGGTCATGGGTACTGCAACCTCCATTATGTTTCTATATATACTTCCCTGTGAAAAGTCTGTCTGGTGGGTCTTCATGTCAGTTACTCCTTTTTCACCCACATTATAAGTTCCCTTTTCCTGATTCGTCAATCTGCAAAAAGCGGAATTTTCTGTTACTCTTTGACCTGTTTCAAAGTCTCATCCCTGCGCCTTAAGCTCCCTATCCACAGATCGATCTGGCATTCTTTAACAGAGACATCTGCTGTCTGATTTTCCTAAATTTTTTTTTTAATTTAAGTTTCACTGAGTAGACTGAACTTTTCTTGCCATCCCATTTTCACAGTGCTACTATAAATACGTAAAGTTATACTTGAACAGGAGGTATTTACGATGAATACAGATTTACTAACACTCATGGAAACAAGAAGAAGTGTGCGCAGCTTCAAGCCTGACATGATTCCCTCTGATGTCATTGATCAGATCATTAAGGCCGGCACCTATGCAGCCACAGGTATGAACAGACAGTCACCCATTATCATAGCTGTTACAAATAAGGAAATGCGGGACAGACTTTCCAGAATGAATGCAAAGATCATGGGAAGTGACAAAGATCTCTTCTACGGTGCTCCCGTTGTCCTCATTGTTCTCGCTAAAAAGGAAGCACCGACCCACGTTTACGATGGCAGCCTTGTCATGGGCAATCTGATGCTGGCAGCACATGCACTTGATATCGGAAGCTGCTGGATCCACAGAGCCAAAGAAGAATTTGAATCTGCAGAAGGCCAGGAAATCCTGAAGGA
Organism: Suilimivivens aceti; assembly: GCF_025567405.1. Lineage (NCBI taxonomy): Bacteria > Bacillati > Bacillota > Clostridia > Lachnospirales > Lachnospiraceae > Suilimivivens > Suilimivivens aceti. The sequence goes on from NZ_JAOQKJ010000005.1 coordinate 117,478, forward strand.
TCTCGGCATCGAAGGTGAATACGAAGGAATCGGCCACTGTGTCCTCGGTTATGTTGACGGAGAGTACCCCGCTACGCATCCTCGCAAGGACAACTGGGTCTATTACGTGAAATAATGATACTTTTCGACTCGATATAACTTGAAAAAAACAGTACTTACTCAAACAAATACGCATATTTCTTCATCTGGGAGAGAAGAATATCCCTTACCCGGTTCTTCTCTTCCGGAGAATATATGCTGATCTTATCAAGCAGATCATTCACATCTTTCGCACGAAAATTGAACTTCAAATGATTCCCATACAGTTTTTCTGCCAGATCAAGCTGCTCATCAAAATCTGAACTGATCGTCTTTGCCCGGACTTCCTTCATCTGCAGATCTACATCTTTTCCCAGTGGATAATCTAATGATGTATCTGCCAGCAGGCCTGCTCCATTGTCAAAAATTGGACTGTAGGCAAACTCCCCATCCCCGTTCATCATGATAGCAATATTATGAGTGTGACGATCCTCATTCAGGAAAAAAGCATCTATGGTAAACAGCTTATTCATATATGCACCAAAATCAGGAAGCTTTGTGACCCGTTCTACCTGTTCCACCAAAAAAGTCAGTCTTTTCTCTGGCTCCGGGATTTTGAAAACAGACTGATAAAGACTCTGTCCAAAAAAAGTTTTAAACAGCCTTTCCAGCGTAATCAACTGCCATCCTTCCCTCAGAAAATTATTACTCATCACCCCGGAATAAACTGATGCTTTATACTTGACCTGTTCAGGCTCATACAGGACAAACTCATCCTGACGCAGAGAAGATTTCATCAGGAGATGCGAGATCATATATTCTGCAAGCCCCTCATATCCGGTATAATCTGCTTTATACCATATTCCGTTGTTTTCCCATTTTAACTGATTTCCCTTGGAAGACTGTCTGTTATTCTGTCTTTCATCCTGCTCAAAAAGTTCTACCATCCCATTCCCCCATCTAACGTTCTATCTGGATCCAGAAATCATCCTCTGCCATTCTGCCCGCCGTCTTTTCTATGATCATAAGGGGGTCATAAAACGGCAGATCCAAATCCTGTAACACCAGTTTCATTTTGTCCCTGCTGGCAGGAAAACATCTGGATTCCAGAAATTCTTCATACATCCTGTAGTCCGGATCCTCTACTTTACCAAATGCCCTGAACATAAGCTTATCCGTGTAATTGACAATGCGCACCCTCTGTTCCATTTCATTGACATCGATCAGTGTACAGGGCTTCTGCCGGTACATATACCAAAGTCTGAGAGGATACTCTCTTTTCGGAACCTGAAGCTGTTTTGGATAATCCGTATAACGATCCAGCATCTGAAGCAGCAAAACTACAGGCCCTGTAATATTCTCCTTACTGGTTTCCCAGCGCTCTACTGTTGATTTTGCGCAACAGACCAGTTCCGCAAACTCCCTTTGTGTCAGCTTCAGGCGTTTACGCAAAGCCCTGATCTCTTCTGCAGTTGTGTACGCCGGTACTGCAAAAAGCCTTTCTTTCATATGTCCCTCCAAAGAGAAAAACCATTAAAATGAGTGTTCTTTCTTTTATTTTACCCTTATTTTAATGGTTTTAATCATTTCCGTCAATATTTATTCTTCCATCCACAAGCTCCAGTGCGCCGCATCGGCCCTATCCATGACCTGTGGCATATTCATATGTAATACCTTTTCGATAATGTACTGACACAGGAAGATCTTGCTGATCCAGGAATTGTCACTTGTCTCCGAAAGCTTGAAGCCGCCGTCCTCAAACAGGCAGATGCCGGGTACCAGTACCGTCTGTATATGCTCCTTCAGCGCCCTGATCAGCCTGCCATGCTTTCCATCCTCTGATACTGCCTCTGGTTTTCCGAAAAAGACAGGATAAATGATCCCTTCAATGACCGGTACGATCGCCATGGTTCCTTCTCCATCGAAAAGAGCTGGAAACCGTTTCTTTTTCCTGTCAAAATAAGCAAGCATATGCTCCTCACAGTTATCGGCTGCACTGTCAGCCTGCTCCTGATACTCCTCCATGGGAAGCTGTTCAAACATGCTGCCAAGTGCCAGATAGGAAGCAAAACACTTCATGGCAATATAACTGTTTCTCCTTGCCTGTCCAAGGCTCACATCCAGTGAATCATAAGTCGTGATCTCACTGCCGCCCTCGCACCTGGAAGAATCCACATCCATGATACCGTCCGAGATCAGCCCGTCACGCTTCTGCATGGACTGGAAGCACTCCACCAGTGTCTCTTTCCTGGACAGAAGCCATACCGTGTTACCGGTTCTATACGCATACACCGCTGCTGCCAAGATCCAGTTGCAGAGCTGCTCCTGTGTCATATAGGAAAGGCAGTCCGTCAGATAGGGAATCTCATAGCTGGATTGTCCCTTTGGTGTAAATACATAGTGAGAACCCATGTCATGGGTAAAAGAGATACTGCACTGATCCTTATAGGAATAGGATTCCGCAAAGAAATCCAGTGCATTCCTCACTGTCCAGGGATGATACCGGCACTCAAAGAAAAGATGATCAATCAGCAGATCAAAGGTATTCATCATCAGGAAAGTTCCTTCGTTGACGATCCAGCGGCTCCTTTCTCCTTCCTTCATCAGCATGGAACTGATATAAAAGGACTTTACCGACTGACAGAACAGCTTCAAAACCATAGCCGTCTTTGGAGATCACACCACAGCGCTCTTCCCCGCACATCTGGCTTAAAAACTGCTTGCCCTTCATATTGCCAATGCCAAAGAAGCCTTGGATCTCCTGCTCCCCATCCCTGTTGTCCACACAGAATCTTGCCACGATGGCGGGAAGCGCTTTTGACTTTACCTCCGGTTCCTCTCCTCTTTCCACATCAGAAAGCTCTGTCACCCGGTTCATCAAGGAAAATGAAAGTCTCCCTGTCTGGAACGTGTCAGTCGCAAGCCCGAAGCCTCTGCTGACCTCCTCTTCAGTAAAGGCATGCTCCTGAAGCTCTGATCCATTCTCATCTTTGGCGAAGCTGTCCTTTTCCGAAGAAATGCTTTTCTCATAAAAAGGCAGCATAGATAACGTATTTCCTTCTTTGTATCCGATAAAAATATCCTGATCCGGGATTCTGTCACTCTGGAGGCAAAATCCGCCGCCAAGTCCAGCAAGTCCCATGGCAAATCCCGCATTTGCCCCGATCGGGCTGTGGATCGCCTGAAATAAATCTGTACTCATTTCCTTTCCTTCTGTGCCGGATCAGATATTTTAAATCCTGCCGGCATTTTTAACTTCCTGCTTTCATTTCACCTACCATTCTATCATATTCTTCCTCACTGATCCTGTATTTTTTACGGATCAGCAAATAGGCCGCCAGCAGCATCAGTACCGGTATCAGTACCAGTGCAGAGATTCCCTGATTCAGTGCTCTCACCAGTTTTTTTCTGTGGTGTCCACAGCTGTCTGGCATCTCCAGATCCATCCCGGCCCGAAGTGATCCCGGCAGATCTGCGTAGGCACCCCAGTCGGAAATGACAACACCGTCAAAGCCCCATTCCTCTCTCAGAATCTCTATCAGAAATCTCCTGTTTTCACAAGCGTACGTTCTATTCAGGCAGGAGATGAGGACAGCCTCATGCAGACCATCTCCGACTATTTTAACCATGGATTTATTATTGGACGAATGTCCCTGAATGAAGCAAGACAGTGGAAATACTGGGCGGTTTCCGTCGTTGCCATTGCGATCCACTATGCAATCCTTGGCGGGCAGGAGGCGCTTTCCTATCTACAGGAAAAAGCGCTGGAGCTAGTACGTGCCGTCCATGCTGCCAGAAGCAAAAACGCACTTCCTCCCAAGTACACAGAGTGCGGTTGGTTCCTTCATATTTACCTTGAAAAAAATATACTCTCGTGTTATATTGAACATAGAAAAAGGGAAAGCCAGAGAAGCGGCTTACTCCGAATATTATAGCATCAACCTTTTATAAAAGGTCGGCCGTCATTATTCGCAGTAATGGCGGCTATTTTCGTTTTCCCTTGAAAATCATGTAACACAATCCCACAAGGGTGCAAATGAATATTCCAATCTGAATTAAATCAGAGTATGTAACATACATCGGCAACGCCCTCCTTTCTTTCGTCTGGAAGGTTAGCCCCTCCGAAAAAAGAGGGTAAGCCGCCCGGCTCTCTGGTTTCCCATATATCTATATTATCATCTAACAGCATATCTTTCAATTAAATTCTGATCAGATCATCTTTTCTTGAAAGATTTTCGGGAAAGACTGTATTTTCGGACAGACGGATATTTATATGATGAAACCAGAAATTTGCTGACACAGGAGTTTGCTGATATATCGATCGTAAATAATATTGTAGAACAGATCGCATCCGGCGAAAATACCCTTAACACAATCGCAGCTAAAATCGGTGAAAAAGAACCAACCGTATTGTATTCATTAGATAAGCTGATCAATGTCGGGCTTGTTGAAAAGAAAAAATGTATCACAGACGAAAAGAATAAGAAAAAAACGCAGTATGTTTTGAAAGACTATATGTTCAAGTTCTGGTATGAGTTTATCCCCAAAGCTACCAGTGTTATCGAAATGGGACAGGGTGCACTTTACTATCAGAAGGCTGTTAAACCGGTTTTACATTCTTTTATGGACACTGTATTCGAGGAAATGTGCAGATATTATACTTTAAAGCAGGGAATCACAGGTGAATATGGCTGCTTTCTCACTTCAGTGGGTTCCTGGTGGGGCACAGAAAATATCACAGACGAAAATGATAACATAAGAACACAATCCGCAGATATTGATGTTGTTTCCATATCAGAGTTAGATAAAAAGGCTGTTATTGGGGAGTGCAAATTTAAAAGTGAAAAGATAGATAAGGGGATTTATGAAACTCTGATCCGAAGAGGAAAGCTGATAGCAGCAAAATACAAAGTTTCAAAATATATTTTCTTTTCCTTATCCGGATACACTGACTGGTTTAAGGATTTGAAAGATGAAGATGTTTTACTGCTTACACTGGAATCTCTTTATGAATGAGATCTATAAAACTTCCTGGGTATCAACCATTGCTTCATTGAGACTGTTTCTTGTCTACAGGATTCCATCCTCATTCTCCTCCCCATATTCCATTTCCCACTTCTCTTCATTCTTATCTGCCGTCTGCTTAAGTGCCCTGCCAAGTCCTGTCAGGGCTGAGAAAGGGGCAAACTGGGCCGCTCTGTTCATTCTCGACATCCTCTCATGCTTCTTACTCGCAGGATGCGGCAGATCTATGATATCCTCATACGAATCTTTCATGGTTTTCTGATTTCTCCTTCTTCTGCTCCGGTTCACTGTCCGCTGTCCCGGCACGGTGTCCCCCGATCTGCCCGTTCCGCTCTCTGGCAGTCGCACCATCCAGGAAGTTCATGCCTTTCAATACAGCATTTTTCCCATACTTCTTTTTAATTGAAAGAAGTGCCTCCTGTACCTTACGCTCCTTCTCCAGCTCTTCCTTCTCATGCTCTCTCTCCTGATCCTTTTCCCGATAATCAGTAAAAAGATCAAGCTGTTCATAGCTTTCTTCTTCCCGGATCTCTTCCTCACTGACCACATGATTGGTCGTCACGCTCATCCTTCTGACCAGAAGCTCCGGGTTCACGATCCGGTCATACAGCGTAAGCGTAGCTTCTATGATCATCCTGGCTGACGCGGTCTGCCGTTTCAGGTTAATGGAACCGTGAGCCGGCTTCGGAACCTGTCGTCCATAGCGGTCTGTCGTCACAGGTCCCTTATATTTCCGGCGGATCTCCGGATTACTTAAGGATTCTATGTCATACCCTATATCCAGTACAATCTGGTCTGTCACCAATTTCTTATCTACCAGGTCAAGAGCCGCTCCGTCTGCCATCTCATGAATGACCAGTCTCGCCTTTTCAAAGGAATACGGGCACTGCAATACCTGTCCGGAGCAGAAGCTGTTATTCTCCGGTTTATAGGCCTTCACGTCTGCTATGGTACAGGGTTCGTATCCCCAGGCATGGTCGATCAGAAGCTCTGCGTTCACACCGAAAAGCTCATACAGAAGATCTTCATTATGAAAATCCTCCGGCTTCCCGACAGAGCATCTGGCCACATCACCCATGGTGTACATTCCATTCTCTGCCAGCTTCCTGGCATAGCCCCTTCCTACACGCCAGAAATCGGTGATCGGCTTATGTCCCCAAAGCTGCTGCCGGTAGCTCCTCTCTGTCAGCTCTGCGATCCGCACACCATCTGCGTCCGGTGCCACATGCTTGGCCACAATATCCATGGCGATCTTGCACAGATACATATTGGAGCCGATCCCTGCTGTAGCCGTGATACCGGTGTTTCCAAGTACATCCCGGATCATGGTCATGGCAAGCTCATGGGCTGTCATACCGTATGTTGGCAGATATCCGGTCACATCAATAAATACCTCATCAATGGAATACACATGGATATCCTCCGGTGCCACATATTTCAGATAAATATTATAGATAGCCGTGCTGTGCTTCATATACCGTGCCATCTGCGGCGGTGCCACGATATAATCTATGGCAAGCTCCGGATGTGCTTTCAGCTCATCTGCAAAGTGTGATTTGCCGGTAAAACGGCCTCCCGGTGCTTCCATGCGCCGCTTTCTGTTAGCCTCCTTCACCTTCTGGACCACTTCAAACAGTCTCGCCCGCCCCGGGATCCCATAGGCCTTCAAGGAAGGAGACACGGCAAGACAGATGGTTTTCTCTGTACGGCCTGCATCCGCTACGACCAGATTGGTATTCAGAGGATCCAGTTCCCGTTCCACACATTCTACTGATGCGAAAAAGGACTTCAGATCGATCGCAATATAGCTTTTCTCTTCCATACGATCCCATGCCGCTCCCTTCTTCAGCTTTTCCGCAATTATCGAACTTATGTTCTTATTATATCACATCATTTCCTTTTTATCCATACCCAAAAAAGATAACTCTGATCCATTTAAACATAAATATGATAATTCCTGTCAGCCTACAGGGTTTCGATCTCTGATGTAACTGCTGCAATTCCCTGGATCCCCGATCTCCAGATCCTTCAGCAGAACCGTATTCCCCTTTTTCACAAAGATCAGCGGAAGCGCTGCAAAAATAGCACAGGTTACCGCATACAGGTACAGATAACGATATCCGTTAAATTCCATGACTGCACCGGAAAGAACCGGCGTAATGATCTGTGCTGACATACTGGCAGTATAATAATATCCGGTGTAACGCCCCGTGGTTTTCTCACTTGCCACCTCCATGATCATAGGATAAATGGTCGTAGCAACGGTTCCCATTCCAATACCGGCTATAGAAACCCATACATAGATCATGGGGCTGTAGCCCTGTGTCAGAAAAACACAGAATCCACCAAGACACATAAGACCGATACCGATATAGGTTGTTACCTTTCTTCATGCCATAGGATGACCCCCTTTTTTTCAGTGTAAGATCCGGTAAAAATGCATGAAATCACATCATGGTAAAAGATACGTCATTTTTATGTAAATTGCATAAAACTAATAATTATTACTATTATTAAATTCTACATTTCTGTATATATCTTTATTGGATGAGAAAGTATATAATATAACTATCAAAAATGAAATCAAAGTAAAGAAATGGAGGATATGCTATATGTCAGGATTATATACGATTACATTAAATGGTGTCAGTGAAGAGGTTTACAATAAGGCTGCCGATTATATTCAGGCTCATGCACTCCGTCTGAATTACAGACCGGAGGTTTCCACGATCGACTGCGAATTCCCGGATGATCTGGATCCCGCTAAGGCTCCTGAATTAAGCGAAGCTGTTATCCGGAAGGTACACCAGCAGCTTTAAGCAAAGCAGCCGTTGATTTGAAGAAATCATGACTTTCCCCGATCCCGATGACTCCCGGAAATAAATCTGGAAGTCATCGGGATTTGATTTTTCAGGAAATTCACAGCGAGTCTTTATGAAAACTTTATAGATTTGCCAGTGTAGCTATATATTTATAAATTGAATATAATAAAACGATAAACTGACCATAACATATTGCTGTCCAATTGCTTTTGTGATATGATATATACACAATTCAAGTTAAGCATATTTTATCTGTTGTTGTCAGGCCAGCTCAGGCTGGCATCTAAATCCAAAATCTATGCTTATTTTCAAAAGAAAACATATAAGCGGGAGATTTCAGGAGATTTTAAATAGAAAGATTATCTGTCATCATCTGGATTTCCTGGCAGAAGGAAAGGACTACCGGTCAGAGCAGAAGGAATACCTGCCTGCAATTGCCATAGTAAATACCTCCGTTACAGACTCATTTCGATCTTATCTATGATATCCATATCCAGCCATCCTTTATCTGCCATATTCTTCAGGATCTCACAGGCTCTTTCGTGGGACATGCCCTTTTTATAAGGACGGCTCTCTGTCAGTGCCTGGTAAATATCAATACACGCCATCATCCGTTCCTGTACATTCAATTCAGAAGCATCCTTGCCAAAGGGATAACCCGTTCCGTCCAGCCGCTCGTGGTGAAATGCTGCAAAGTCCCGTATTTCCTCAAAATCATCAATTTCTGACAGAATATTGTATGTATAAGCAGCATGATGCTTCATCACAGCGAACTCGGCATCGGTCAGCCGATCCGGCTTCTCCAGAATCTCATTACCTACTGCAACCTTTCCTATATCATGCAGTGCTCCGGCAAGATACATCTTCTGCACCGTTTCTTCATCAAAGCCCATATAGCGGCTCAGCTTCTCTGCCCTCTCTGCCACACCGATCGAATGTGTACTGGTAAAGGGAGATTTATAATCTACGATCTTTGCAAAAAACTCTGCCAGCTTCTTGATCTGGGAAAAGTCAAGCTCCTGCTTCTGCCTTGGTACCTTATTCCACAGGGAGGCTTCAAAATTTCCTCCAAGGGACAGAAAATACTCTTCTGAAAATATCTTTTCAAGTGCCTCTGCACATTCTTCATCTACCATAGTACCTCTTATCCTTTTGAGAACGTCCTTCGCCCATTCCCATGTCTCTGTGGTAAACGCCTTGCGGCAGCATGCCTGATCCAACAGATCACACAGATGTATGATCCGCGAAAAAAGCGGTACCTCCTCAGATTTCTTTCCAAACGGTCCGCTCCCATCTGCATTTTCATGGTGATATAATATTACATTTTTCACATCTGTATGAAAAGGAAATCCCTGTATATTTTCCTCTCCAATCGAACAGTGAACACCTATCCGGGGCATCTCCTTCATATCAGTAAGATTACTGTGCAGCTCCTCTTGGATATACTGTGTCAAGGCATTATCATGCAGCAGGGCATACACCGCCAGATCCTGTAGATCTTTTCCACATATTCCAAGCTGTTCTGCCACGCAGACACTCATATAGGCCACACGCTTCGCATGTCTGCTGGTCACATGTACCAGCTCTGTTTCCACACAGTCCAGTGCATATGAACATGCTGCAACCAGTCCTAAAACATCCAATTCCATAAAATTCTGATCCTCATTCCTATTTTACTTATATTATCCCGGGTCCCAAATCTGATCACTGTGCAATAAACGAAGGATTCTCCCTTATTAATTCAATAAATGCCTGTGCCACGTCTGGATCAAACTGTGTTCCCTTGCCGCGTTCCAGCTCCCCGGTCGCATACTCTATACTCATAGCTTCCTTATAGGCTCTTCGGGAGACCATGGCATCAAAGCTGTCACAAACCGTAAGAATCCTTCCAAGGATGGGGATCTCATTTCCACGGATCCCATTCGGATATCCTTTTCCATCATACCGTTCATGATGGGACAAAACCGCAGGAATGACATAATCCATATGAGGAAGAACGCGGATCATCTCAACAGACTTTTCTACATGTGTTTTTATTATGCTATACTCCTCATCTGTGAGCTTACCCTGCTTTTTCAGGATACTGTCCTGAATACCGATCTTGCCAATATCATGGAGCAGTCCTGCTACCTTTACAGTCTGGATATCCTCCTTCGGAAGCCCGAGCTTTGCCGCCAGCTTTTCTGCATATCTGGAAACATTTTCAGAATGCTCGAAGGTAAAGGAATCCTTGGCATCTATTGCCGCCATCAGGGCAAAGATCGTCGGTGATACCTGACTATATCCCTTTTCGCTTCCTTCACTCTCCTGATCCTTTTCCTTCAGATCCTTTTCATAAACCTCAATACAGTTTTTTCCATTTCCCTTGGCATAAAACGATGCCCGCTTCGCCTGCTGGGCCAGCTCATCTGCATCTTCCGCCATGGATTTATCCCAGGCAATACCTATGCTGAACGTGATCAGCTGAATGACCTTCGGCTTATCCTCCGTTGTCTCCAGCATGATCTTCTGGATCTGCTTTGCGAATGAGATCAGCTTGTCCTTATTGTCTTCAGCTGTGATGATCAGGAACTCATTGGCACCCATACGGAATACCTTCATGCTGTCATCCGCAGCCTCCTGCAGCTGTTTTGCACACCAGCACAAAACCTGATCTCCTATGCTTTCTCCATACAGCTCATTATATAGCTTGAAGTTGTCCATATCCATATAGATCATACCGACAGGACGTGCCGTGATATCCAGCTTTCCCAAATTCTCACGACAGAAATTTCTATTATACAGGCCTGTCAGTCCATCGTGGATCGATACCTGATACAGCCTCTCATACGCATTGATACTCTTCAGCACGCTGGATACACTGTTTCCGATCTGCCTGATGCAGTCTATTTCGTCATAAATAAGTCTGTTCTTCCTGCAAAGCTCTACATATAGGAACCCATAAATCTTAGCGTCATATTTAAAGACCGCAAACGCCGGATCCTTATACACCCTGCCGCTGTCAAGGAACTGTTCCAGCTGTGCTTCCACCTCTTTCGCCAGGGGCACCATTCCATTTTCTGTGTATTCTGCAAAGACTCCGTCCCTTTCCTCCAGAATGTGTACACAGCAGTCCTTCACCGCTGCATTGACAGTCTCCCGGATCATCAGGTACAGCTTGTCTTTATTCATAATGGATGTGACACTATCCTGAAATTCCAGAAGGCTGTCAACAATATATTTCCTTTTCCTGATCAGTATATGCTCTGCCCAGCTCCTTGCCAGCGCTGAAATCAGGATGCACCATATCCCCTCTGCCACGATAAATATGATAACCATCTGCTCATCAGGACTGCCCTTGTCAAACAGGCCATCAGCAATACGCCCAAACCATACCACCGGGATAAATGCTACAACTGTCGCTCCAAAATAAGCCGCTCCCGTAATGAAACGGGATGAAATCGAAAAGAAATATTGCGTGAAAATAACATGTAAAATGCAAATCGCCATTCCCGCCCCGCCAAGGGCATCCAGCGGCAGATTTTTTCCAAGTGGTGTAATACAGGCAATATTTCCTGCAAAAACAAACAGCATCCCAAGTAACAGCGGACCCAGCTTTCTCCTGTACTCATACTGTGTTCCGATTTTTCTGTGGGCAAGAACAGTTACATAGATTAAAAGAATCCACTCTGCGACGATCCATAACCAGATTCCCGGTCTTGCATGGTAAATATAGGAGATGTTCCCACCAGGCAGCTGCTATATTTCCGGTACCGGAAGGAGACACTCTGTATATGCATTTAAAAGCAATGTCACTATGGATGCCAGCATGCAGATGTTCAGAAGCTTCTGTTTCCCCTGGATCTCAAGCACACAGAACAAAAATCCATACATTCCTACAGGAATAATGAGTAAACCAAGTATTGAGAAATGAAACCAGAATTGCATCCCGGGACTGATCTGCAGGCGCATCAAGACAGAACCACCTGTCCAGCACGAAAGTGCCACCAGGATGATTCTCAGATAATGCACGACTCTTTCTTCCCTTGAAATACTGACAAAACAGGACAATAAGAATAAATAGCACGCGAGGGTTCCCACTGAAATAGCTATATAAAAATTACCACCCATAAACAGGCTCAACAACCTTCCCATAATTGCCTTTCCTGCCTTTATATATTTTCTAACTTCCACTATATACAGACTTATTCTAATCCAAATCAAGAATAATGTAAAGTGTGATATGCCCACGTGTTATATTGGATATAGAAAAAGGGAAAGCCAAAGAAGCGGCTTCCCTGTATAATGATTTACCTATGAAATTTGGATTAATGATTATATCTCCTCCGGGGATGAAAGTGAATACATCACAGAAATCTTTTTCTATTTGCAGTGACCTCATCCCCGGATACTAACCTTTATTTTTCAGTCTTTTCAAACTTTGCGACCTTAAATTTGCGGATCATTTCACGCAGATTTTCAGCTTCATTGCTCATCTCATGGCTGGCAGCCGCACATTCCTCTGATGTTGCTGAATTCGTCTGTACAACGTCATTGATCTGTTCAATTCCCTCATTGATCTGCTGGATCTCTGCCGTCTGTGTCTCTAAGGTTTCTGCGATATTAGTAACCTCTTCTGTGATCATCTTGGAGTTTTCTGCTACTCCTTCCAGCTGTGTTGCAGTCTCTCCTGCGATCACCATACCCTTTTCCACAGCTTTCACAGAGGTTTCAATCAATGCTGCAGATTCCTTTGCTGCCTGGGCACTCTGATCAGCTAACTGATTTACCTGATTTGCCACAACTGCAAATCCTTTTCCGGCCTCTCCGGCTCTTGCTGCTTCAATAGAAGCATTCAATGCAAGAAGATTGGTCTGAGATGCGATCTGATTGATCGTCGCAATAATTTTGTCAATCTCTCTGGATGCTTCGTTGATCTCATTCATGGAAGCAACCATTTCATGCATCTTGCCATTGCTTTCTGCGATGGCATTTCCAAGCTCATCCACTCTTCCACTGATTTCCTTCGCAGATTGCGAATTCTTTTCTACCTCTTCAGAAACACCAGCAACTGTTGCTGTCAGCTCTTCTACGACTGCCGCCTGGTTTGTAGCTCCGTCTGCAAGATCATTAGAGCTTGATGCCACCTGCTCTGCCGAGCTTGAAACTTCATTCGAAACATTCTGAATATCCTTGATCGTTTCTGCCATGCTTTCCTCAAACATCATAAAGGAATTCAGAATCCCGACAAAATCACCCTTCCACTCTACTTCTGGCTGAACATCAAAATTTCCTTCTGCAAACAGCTTCATTGCACGGTCAATATCATCTACATAGCTTCCCAGAATACTAGTTGATTTGCGCATGCTGTTTGCCAGACTTCCTATCTCATCTTCCGAATGATACTCAAGCGTACTGTGCAGATTTCCCTCCGTCAATTCCTTTGCAACATCTTCGACTGCACGTAATGGCTCCAGAATGGTATCAAGTACCTTTTTGCTTGTTTTCTTCGTCAGCACTAACGCAAAGACTAAACAGACGATAATACATACAATTCCTGCGCCGGTAAAGATAAAAGTAGTTCTGACAGCCCGGTTGCTTACTTTATCTGTCAGGTCATCCAATTTTATAGCAATTTGTACAAGCTTATTTAATGCCGGAGTACAATCATTAAGAATTAAGTCGATTGCTTTTTCCCTGTCACCATTTTTAATTTCTTCTATGATAGAATAACCCAGGGTTCCCCAGTCAGAAAGAGCAGATGCGTATTCTTCATAATCCGCATCAGGAACAACTCCTGTTTTCTTTAGGGTTTTCAGCTCATCATCAACCTCTGCAAGCAGCTTTTCAACTGTCTGTTCATAACCGTCATAAGCAGATGTATCATCATTTAATGCCATTTCCCTGATATTTCTCGCTGCCGCATTCACATTTATCCTACAGATTTTTACCGCCTGATCCGCAGCTGTGACATTTTCTATGTAATTTTCCATATTGGCAAACAACACACCTATGACCACTATGGAAAACAGCCCCGAGATCAACATCATACTGATGACCTTTCTGTAACCGTAATTTATCCTTTCCTGCAGATGCATATTTTCCAATTTCTTTTTCACCATATTTTTTAGTGCCAACATAGATTATTATTTCCTTTCTCTTTATTTTCGACTAATATATAGCAGAATACCTCTTCAAAGTCAATAGGTTTTTGGCATCTACTTTTATTTTATCTTTCACATTCCTTTTCCACAGAAAATGGGCAGCAGGCTGGGTCTGTGCCGGCCTGCTGCCCGTTAAAATCATTAATTTTATTTCAAAGATTTACAATTTACATTATTCGCAAAGCTTTGAGAATGCATCTGCCACGAACTGAACCTTGGTTCCAACCACTACCTGAACTGAGGTCTTACCTGGCTTGATGACTCCCGCAACACCTGCGGCCTTGATTTTCTTATCATTGACTGCGGTAATATCCTTTACCTCCAGTCTCAATCTTGTAACACAGTTGTCAATGCTTGTGATATTATCCTTTCCGCCACAGCCCTCAAGAATGGCCTTTGCAATGGCTGTATAATCATCACTTGCAAGCTCTATGCTCTTTTCCTTCTCTAAATCATCATCATCTTCTCTGCCAGGGGTCTTAAGATCCCACTTCTTAATGGCAAAGTAGAATACAAAGTAGAATACAGCAAATGCTGCGATTCCGAGCGGGATAATAAGCCATGTTCTCTGAGCTGCGGGAAGTGAGGATGAGAATAACAGATCCATCGCGCCTGCAGAGAAGCTAAAGCCTGCACGGAAGCCAAGTGCAACGGTGATCATGGTGAAGATACCGTAAAGTAATGCATAAATTACATAAAGTCCAGGAGCAAGGAACATGAAACCAAATTCAAACGGCTCTGTAACACCGCAAATGAATGCACAAAGTGCTGCGGAAGCAACAAGTCCGATCGCTGCTTTTTTCTTTGTGGTCTTCGCACATCTGACCATTGCAAGTGCCGCACCGGGGATACCGAACATCATGCAAGGGAAGAAGCCAGACATATACATTCCAAGACTCCAGGATACATCTGCGGAGGTTTCACCAGCCCAGAAGTGCTGAAGATCTCCAAGTCCAATGGTATCAAACCAGAATACGTTATTCAATGCATGGTGTAATCCGGTAGGAATTAACAGACGGTTCAGGAATGCATAAATACCTGCACCAACTACATCCATACCTACGATTGCTTCTCCAAGTGCAACCAGTCCGCCAAACAGTAACGGCCATACGAACAGCAGTACTGCGGATACCAGAATAGAAACTACACCGGCGATAATTGCTACGCAGCGTTTTCCGCTGAAGAAAGATAACCAGTCCGGAAGCTTGGTGTTCTTGAACTTGTTATAGCACATAGAACCGATGATTCCGGAAAGGATTCCGATAAACGGATTCGCGATCTTGTTAAATGCCAGCTGCGACAGACGGCATGATGGTTGTTACAACTCCGGTTGAAAGAAGTGTGGTGATCATCAACCAGGAAGCAAGTGCTGCGATTCCGCCGGTACCATCATTTTTCTCTGACATACCGACACCGACACCTATCGCAAACAGAATGGCCATGTTATCAATCAAAGCACCACCGGCTTTTACTAAAAACAGACCGATTAAGTTAGCTGCACCTTGGATTTCTCCACCCTGCATAGTTGCCGGACACAGCCAGTAGCCAATACCCATGAGAATACCACAGATGGGCAGTACTGCTACGGGAAGCATTAACGCTTTTCCCAGTTTTTGAAGAAATTTCATACTTTCTTCCTCCTTTGCTTGTTCTTATAAAATTAAAATTGGATTATTCCAATCCATTTTACAGTATGATCCGGGTGCCTACCCGATTTTGAGTACTGCCTCTCCCGGCAGAGCTCCGCCTTCCTTCAGCAGGCTTATTCTTGAATAATCATCTGTATTGCATACTACAACCGGAGATATGATATTAAGTCCGGCCTCTCTGATCTTATCAAGATCTGCCTCCATTAAGAGATCTCCCTGCTTCACCTGATCTCCTGCTGCTACATGCACACGGAAGGGTTCTCCCTTTAATGTAACAGTCTCCAGTCCGACATGTAGAAGAAGCTCCGTTCCCTGCGCAGTCGTCATCGTAATCGCATGCAGGGTATCAAACACCATCGTCACCTCTCCATCCGCCGGAGCGAAAAACCTTCCCTCTGACGGGATCACTGCAAATCCATCACCCAGTATCTTCTCTGAAAAAGTAGGATCAGGAACCTCGGTGAGTGGTGTCACCGTTCCTTCACAGGGTGAACAGATCACATTTTCCTTTGTCCTTCCTTTAAAAAAACCTAACATGGCTGTTCCTTTCCATCGATATAAATACCTACAATATTTAATTCTTTATCAAGAAGCACGAAATCTGCTTTTTTACCTGCCTGAATACTTCCTGTCTGGTCAAAAATACCGATTTCCCTGGCTGGATTCTCTGTTGCACATATCACTGCATCCTCCAGCGGAATACCTGCATTCTTTACAACAAATCTCATACAATCCATCAGGTTCGTGGCTGAACCTGCTATCGTACCGTCATGAAGCGTTGCCAGATTTCCTTTTACCACTACCGGCTGTCCGCCCAGCGTGTATTCACCATCCTCTAATCCGGTTGCCCTCATGCTGTCACTGATCAAGATCACCCGTTCTGCACCAAACATGGCAAAGGTTGCACGGATTACAGACGGATGGACATGTACGCCGTCACAGATTAATTCCACATGACACGCTTCTGAATCTCTGACTGCGCCGATCACCCCCGGATTCCGGTGATTCAGCGGCGGCATTGCATTGTACAGATGCGTTGCATGGGATGCCCCATGCCGGATAGCTTCACATGCCGTATCGTAATCCGATACCGTATGCGCTATGGATATAACCACCTCTGATTTCGTCCGGTCAATGAATTCCATGGCTCCTGGCTCTTCGGGAGCAATATCCACAAGCCGGATCAACCCGCCAGCAGCATCCTGAAGCTGTCTGAAATACTCATAATCACAGGGAATAATATTTTCTGCTGCCTGTGCACCCTTTTTCGAAGCACTGATAAACGGTCCTTCCATATTGATCCCGACCAGGTGTGCTCCTCCCTTATAGGAATATGCACCGGCATTCTTCATTACCGCAAGGAGCTCATCCTTCGGTATCGTCATGGTTGCCGGACAAACCGATGTTACTCCGACGCTGGCCTCGTATTCTGTTATGATATCCAGGGCTTCCTGCGTTCCATCACACATATCCGCGCCCTTGCAGCCATGAAAATGAATATCTACGAGTCCCGGGATCATATATAGCCCGGCAGCATCCACCACCTGTCCATCACCATTCGTTTCCTCAAGGACTGTGGAAAACCTGTCTCCGGTAATGGCAACATCACCCTGTACAAACCGGTGATCCGGTGTAAAAATATCTGCATTCTTTATAATCATCGTTCCACACCTCTATCTGTTCTGTTTTCTCACAGCGTCTCTTAGACGAACGATACAGGGATCTTACTAAGGGCAGCTTCATCAGCTACCAGCGTGACATCATTATGCAGCTGAAGAACGGATGCCGGAACCTTCGGCGTAATCGGTCCAAAGAAGGAATCCCTTATAATATCTGCCTTGCCCTCACCATTAGCCATGATAAGAATTTTTTTCGAGCGCATGATCGTCTGGATCCCCATAGTGTAAGCCTGCCTCGGAACGTCCTCTGCCGATGCGAAAAATCTCTTATTCGCTTCAATAGTCGACTGTGTCAGGTTCACACAGTGAACCTGCTTATCAAATACATCTGATGGCTCATTAAAACCGATATGTCCGTTATGTCCGATGCCAAGAAGCTGTAAGTCCACACTTCCCATGGATCGGATCAATTCCTCATATCTCCCGCATTCCTTTTCAGAATCCGGCTCCATACCGTCTGGCAGATGTGTGTTCTCCGCCGGAATATTCACATGATCGAACAGATTCTGATGCATAAAGTAATAATAGCTCTGATCATTCTCGCGGCTGATTCCCTTATATTCATCCAGATTCACCGTTCTTACTGCGGAAAAATCCAGATCCCCATTCCGGTACCATTCGATCAGCTGCTTGTAAAGACCGATCGGAGTAGATCCTGTTGCCAGTCCAAGCACACAATCGGGCTTCATAATGATCTGTGCAGAAACGATGCCTGCTGCCCTTCTGCTCATTTCCTCATAATCTTTTGCCCTGTATATTCTCATTTCATTTACTCCATTTCACATATTTTACTACGAACCGGAAGCACCATCGACGGTGCAACACTCAGCTCGTCAATCCCCATCTGTACAAATCGCTCTGTAAGTGCTGTATCTGCTCCAAGCTCTCCGCAGATGCCGACCCACTTACCATGCTTATGGGCTCCGTCAATCGTCTTCTGTATCATCCGGAGAACCGCCTCATGATGCGGATTATAGAACCGGTCCAGCTTACTGTTCTGCCGGTCGATCGCTAGTGTATACTGGGTCAGATCATTGGTTCCGATACTGAAGAAATCCACAAGCTCCGCAAGCTCTTCACTCATCATGACTGCTGCTGGTGTCTCCACCATGACCCCCTGCTCCGGAATGGTGTACGGAACCTTTTCTTCATCCAGCTCCCTTGCCACCTCCTTAACAATTTCTCCAATACTCTTGACCTCTTCTACCGAAATGATCATCGGATACATGATCGCGAGATTTCCATATTTAGCAGCCCGCAGAAGAGCTCTCAGCTGTGTTTTAAAAATATCCGGCTGCTCCAGACAGATCCGGATCGCACGATATCCCATGGCTGGGTTATCTTCCTGTCCCAGTCCAAGATAATCCACGTTCTTATCTGCCCCGATATCCAATGTCCTTATGACAACCTTCTTTCCGGCCATCATCTGCAATACCTGGCGATAAGCGTTGAACTGCTCATTCTCATCCGGAAGCCCGGATCTTCCAAGATACAGGAACTCACTCCGGAATAACCCGATACCCTCAGCATCATTCTCAAGCACATAAGCCACATCCGAAACGCTTCCGATATTTGCAAAGACATGGATTTTCTTTCCGCTTTTCGTAACGGATTCCCTGCCCTTATAATTCTCTAAAAGACGCTTCTGCTCCTGTTCCTCCAGCTGCTGTACCTCTGCCAGATGGATTTCATTCTCATCCGGATCAAGGAAAAAGGCACCCTTTTTACCATCCACAACAGCTATGGTTCCATTATGAAGCTTCTCCAGCTCAAGCGGCACACCGATCAGCGCCGGGATATTCATCATACGGGCAAGAATCGCAGTGTGCGAATTAGTAGAGCCGTGAACGGTGACAAAAGCAAGGATCTTATTTTTATCCATCTGTACCGTTTCACTCGGCGTCAGATCATCCGCAACAATAATGGACGGTTCCAGCTTACTCCAGTCCATCTGTTCCTCTCCGGCAAGGTTACGGACCAGCCGGTTCGAAATATCCCTGACATCCGCCGAGCGTGCCTGCATATACTCATCATCCATGTTGGCAAACATTTCGGCAAAATTATCACCGGTAACTGCTACTGCATACTCCGCATTCACTTCCTCATTCTGGATCAGATTGTGTATGGCATCCTGATAATCATCATCCTCAAGCATCATCTGATGAACCTCGAAGATTGCCGCATTGACCTCTCCGACCTCCTGCATGGCCTTCTCATACAGCTCCCCAAGCTGTCCTATCGCCTGCTCCTTGGCCTTCTCAAGACGCTCCAGCTCTTTTTCCACATGATCTACATGTATTCTTTTGACGAGGTGATCTCTTTTCTTCAGAACATGGACAGGACCGATTGCGATTCCCTTATATACGGATTTTCCAATATATTTTTCCATTTTTCACCCTCTCATGTGATTTACAGGATTCTGTTTTACAGATTCTCCTGGAAAAACCTCTCCATTGCCTCATAAGCAATATCCTCATCCGGTCCCTCAATCGAAACCTCAACCGGATCACCATGCTTAACGCCCATCCCCATAACAGCCATAAGCTTGGTTGCAGCGGCACTCTTTCCATTACAGGTCAGCATCACTGTACTTTGGAACTGTTTGGCTTCCTTAGCCAGAAGACCTGCCGGTCTTGCATGAATACCAATTTCATCCGTGATCACGTAAGTAAACTGTTTCATCCGTTTCTCATCTCCTGTTCCCATTTGTTTTGACGAATTGACAACCGATAGATTCTGCAGACCTTTTCAGTATGTAAATTTGCACAATTATCTTACCCGTCACATTTGTTATATATACACATTAACCTATATTTTCTTTTTTGTCTAGTCATTTATTCTAAAATTGCACAATTATCGTAAATATCAACATTATTTTATTTTTTTGACATTTTTTGAAAAACAAGTAACTGTATTTTCTTTTTTTACTCCTGCAACAGCCAATCAGCTATATCGTAAATCTCGACTCCTTCATAGGTATATTTCGGATGCCTGGTTCGTGCAATAATCATTTTGGGGTAAGCATCTCGAATCTGAAGCAGAGGAGAGCATTCTCTCTCAAATGTTTCCTGCCCGGAAATGTTGTCGCTGACCTGAATATAAAACTTCTCGCTGCCTCTTTGAGCAACAAAGTCGATTTCCTTTTGATAGAGCTTACCGACATAAACATCATATCCACGGCGAAGAAGCTCGATGCAAACGATGTTTTCATATACTCTGCCATAATCCATATTTCTGCTTCCCAGTATTGCATATCGAATGCCGCTGTCACACAAATAGAACTTTTCAGAGCTTTCAAGGTATTTCTTACCTCGGATGTCGTATCTCTTAATATCATAAAATACAAAAGCATTGCACAAATACTTAATGTACTTGCCAACAGTTACATGATTGGTTGGAGTCTCATTTGCTGTCAGTAACTGACTGACCTTATTCGGAGAAGTCAGGTTGCTGATATTATCCATAAGGAACTCGCTCAGACGCTGTAAAACCAAAGTGTCCGGGAACATATATTTCTGTACCAAATCCCTTGTAACAATCGTTTCGTAGACCTCTTTGATATAGTTTGTTCTGTCTTTTTCGGTTCTATAAGCATAGGAACCTGCTAAACCGCCCTTGATAGCGTACTCATCAAAGAGCTTATCTTTGTCACTAATATCATCATAATACTGGCAATATTCCTGGAAGCTGAAAGGAAACACATGAATTTCAATATAGCGTCCGGTAAACAGAGTTGCCAGATCTGCACTCAACAGGAAAGCATTAGAGCCTGTTACATAGATGTCGTATTTTCCCTTAGAGTACAGGCTGTTGATTGCCAGCTCAAACTTGGGACACATCTGAACCTCGTCTACAAACAGGTAGTTCGTTTTGCCTTCCTGATAATGTTCTTCCACATAGGCGTGTAAGGCATGGTATTCCTTGATTTCTTCATACGTCAAATCCATGAAGTCAATGAAGATAATATTGATGTTTTCAAAATTGCTTTTTAGATACGCAATATATGCCTGCATCAGTTTGGACTTACCAGATCGACGAATACCTGTGATGATCTTGATGTCAGGAGTGCCATTCAGTTCAATAATTCTATCGAGATATTTTGCTCTCGTGATTGTTTTCATATAGTCACCCGCTTTCAAAAATTGAAGTTTTTTCATTTTTCGAAACCGCTTCGCTGTACTTATTATACTGTCTGCTAATAGTATATGCAAGATGTCACTTTCAAAAACACAATTTTTTTTATTTTTTGAAAGCGGAAACTATGTAAAGGCAACCCGAAGGCTGCCCCAGGCAAGCACAATCAGGGTAAGAATCGCCGGAAGCATATTCGTGGATTTCGGCTTTTCCTCTGGAATAGGTTCCGTTTTTGGTTACAGCGGTAATGAACTGCTTTCCGCTTTTCGTAGGCGAACCGGCATCATCAACCAAAGTCAGATTGCCGTCCTGGGTAAGCGGCAGCATCGGTTCCTCCGGCTCTTTTTCGGGAACTTTTTCATCGACCGCAGGTTCTTCGGTCGCTGCGCTTTCATCTACATAGGAGAATGCCGTTGTAGAAAACACGCCAAAACACATTGCACACGCTTCTTTTTGAGTTAAACTGCGTTAAGGATTAACCACTTTGTACTTAGAATATTTTCCCCCACATAACAATTTCAAACGACCTTCTCCTTGAAGTTTTTTTATAACTGTATATGCCTGTGAAGGAGTTACTTTCAACAATTCAATTACATCTTGCTTTGTGATAATTCCGTTCTGAGTATTTGCCAGCTTCATTACTAATTCGGGATATATAATACTGTCTATGTCTGTCTGTCGAACATACTGTATTTCTTTTTTATTCTCACGATAAATCTTTTTTCCCAGAATGCAAGTACGATTTTTTCCTTTTCCAGATGCTTCAATCAATCCAGATTCAATCATAAACTCAATTGCCGATCTGATCTTATTTTCTCCAAGATTTGTCAACTCAACAATCCGTTCAACAGTACATCTTCTTTCATTATTAAGAACCGACAAAATCATTAACACATATATTGATAACGGTTTCTCCTGTCTGTTTTGCTCATCCGCAACAAATTTTGCAAACGGTAAATCTGCTTTTGCTCTTTGAATAAATAATTTAACAGATCTACTGGTGGACTCAGAATAGTCTGGCCAAGGTCTTCCAAAAATGATAGATCCTTCATAAATTCTATCAATTCCTCTTCCCGTTTTCTCAGCTAAGCCAATTCGTTTCATTGCATCTGCAAGTGCCGGATTACGTCCATGTGGTTCTACTGTAAGAAGATTTTTTAAATTAACCCCATCTATAAATCCGCCAGGATTACTAATAGTCATTCCTTCATCATCTATCAAAACCCTTACTGAGCCAAGCATAGTATAATCCCTATGGCAAAATGCATTTGCCAAACCTTCTCGAAAAGCAGCCCAGTCAAACTCCGGGATTGGAATTCTAAATAAGCCATACTCGGTCTCTCTTTCCGGATTCCATGCTTTGACATATGTCTCATAGCTCTCGAACAATTCAAGAAGAGGTTTATTACTATCCTCATTTACACGGACAGCTGTTCCCTCTAAAACCTGAAATGCAGCTTTCGCTGTTGGTAGCAACTCTGCAATGCGTTCCTCCTTACCAATTAATAGCATACCTGTAACTGTTGGAACATAGTTACCAGCAACATTTGTAACAAGACGCAATGCAATATCCAATTCCTCATCCAGTAAAGAAAGTAAAGTTTTTTCGCCTCCAGATCTATTCTGGATGATTCGCCGAAGTCTTACTCTCTGATTTGGGTCCAAGTCATCTAAAGTAGCTCCTGCTAAAGGCTGAGCGGAATAATCAAGCATCCCAAGCTCTGCAAGACGAGATGGGATCTCATATGAATACATTGGTATTACTTCCGGGCTTCCATCCAGCTTATTCCGCCTTCTCAATATTTTCCCTGATGCAGTAGATACAACCCCTCGACTTCTTGGCACTTCAATTTTCAAAACATCCTTATCTTCTTCAGTAATTATCTCTGCCCTCACAGCTATAGGTGGAACAGTGCTATTGGCAATCAGCGCAGTTACTCCTATAGGGTCTCTATGTTTTTTATGAACACCGGTAATTGTTCCATCATCTTCAACGCCAAGGAATAAACATCCCCCGGCCGTATTTGTCATTCCAACAATTTCTTCAATAAGATCGTGATCCGGGTAACATTTTAAATCACTCTTGAACTCGATATCTAAACTTTCCTCTTTAGGAATTGTACGCATCTCAACCCCTCCTATCATTTAACTCAAATATAGTGTAACTCGTTTTAACTCATTTGTCGAGTTAAATATTTCATCTAATTCATTTCTACGAATTAAGTTGAATTAGGTATGCTAAATACAATCTTACATATTCGAAAACTCATTGAGCAGATACAGATGTTCCACAAGGAAGAGATTTCTGTTCAGGAAATCTCACAGATCACAGGGACGGATCGTAAGACTGTAAAAAAATACCTTGAAGGAGATCCAAACGAATCATGCCGTAGCAATGTACACGGATCGCTAGAAAGATATACCGATTTTATAATCAAAAGCATACAAAGTGGTCTGACACAGTCTACGATTGCCAGAAAACTGGCAGATTTGGGATATGCTGGAACTTCTACAAATGCCAGACAGTATATATGTACCCATCCGCTTAGTACCCTGTATTACTA
The DNA here is from genome assembly GCF_025567405.1 of Suilimivivens aceti. Lineage (NCBI taxonomy): Bacteria > Bacillati > Bacillota > Clostridia > Lachnospirales > Lachnospiraceae > Suilimivivens > Suilimivivens aceti. Next base: position 141,512 of record NZ_JAOQKJ010000005.1, read on the forward strand.
CAACGCACTGGATTTGACTATATGGCTCACTGGTGATTACCATAATCGAACTTACACCGATTGGTGTGCCCCAGCTTTGCTGGGCACGCTCCTATAAAGCAAAAAATGCTCCCGATTACAAAATCAGGAGCATTTCCACTCATAGATTTATTTGGTTTGTTTCTTTTCCTTGCGCTTTTTTACAGCTACCGCTCCTACCGCTGCCACCGCTGCGATTCCTGCAAAGGCTATCAGCCAGATAATCGCTGCCCTGCTCTCCGTATCAGAGTTATCCTTTACGCTATCCTCGGAAGCTGTCTCTGCACTCTCAGCCCCATCGCTTCCCTCTGCACCTGTGGTATCTGCCGTAACTGCTTCCTCCATCGAAGCCTCATCTAACACGATGGTATAATCCGAAGCATGGGTGAAGCTAAGATCAGCAAAGCCTTCCGCATCTACCTCTCCTGCACTGATGAATTCCAGTTCCCCTGTGCTTTCATTGTAGTAGAAGAGGTTTGCCATAAGCCCCTGGTTAGCTGCCCCTACATTGATGCGCAGGACTGCCTCAAAGCCAAACCTTCCTTCATAGGCAAGCGTTACATTCATCGAAGCCCTCTCGCCTGTCAGCGCATTGATGAGGTCTACCGGAATCGCATCCGACGCCTCTTCGCCATACGTTACCCTAAAGTCAACGTCTCCAACCTTATCTGAGACGCTCTTTCCATTTACGGACCAGGAAATGCCACCTCCCAGGTCGAATTCTATCGTTACGTTCTTTCCTCGTATCTCATCGAATACATCGCCCGGCACTACGCTTGCACCGTTCATATCAACAGTGACCCTCTCGCCCTCTGCGCGTACCGCTGTCTCTGCCTTGATAACGTCCCAGCCTTCCTTGCCGTCCTCTCCGCGGATAAAAGGCATTGCCTGCTCACCCTGCTCTGCAGCTGTATTGCCCTGCGGTCTTATCGGGTTTGCCGGCTGCGCCGGAGCTTGAGCCGGTACTGGCATAGGAGCGGGTGCAGGCGTCGGAGCCGGTGCCTGGTTTGCTGACTGCGCTGCCGTAGAATCCTTCCTGCCTGAGTTGCTTCCTGTGCTGGAAGAGCCGCCAGATACAAGCTTTTCAATCGCCTTTTCCGCATAGTAGCCACAGTCGCTGCACGCATAGGACATGATGCCCTCCTGCGTGGTCGTTGCCGGTCTGAGCTGTCTACTTACAAGATTCGTATGGTTCGCCGTATCCTTCGGCGTTGCAACACCGTCATCTAATTTCTTACCGCATACCAGACACCAGGTCTCACCCGTAGTTCCCTCTGCGATACAGGTTGCCTTGACAGCTCCCTTTACTTCCTTCTTTGCATGCTCGCAGCTTGCACGGGTAATCTGAATCGTAACGGTTTCCGCTTTATAGCTGCCCTTATCTGCCCCGTCATAGACTGCCGTTGCAGAAGTTACATTACCACCAGTGCCGTCATCTTCTACCAGTGCTTTTGCCGCATCCGCATCATCCCATTTCCAGCCCTGTGGCAGCTTCACACTGCCGACCGTCTCACAGGAATGTGCCACGTTCATTTTACTGCCCGGCATAAACGGTGCAGCCTGTGCCTGATTAACCGTTACTGTCACACTGCCTGTCACTGCCTCATAGGAAGCAGTATCCTCCGGTGTAAAGAGATACTCGAAGGTCTTATTTCCAAGATAGGTAAGCTTCGTCGAAGGCGCCTTCCACTTGAAGGTTCCGGCTACCGATGCAGCTGCTCCAGTGCCAGTGCCAGTGCTTCCCATGCCATTGCCATAAATCGCCGCACCTGTAGGCGTCTGATTGTACAGGTAATCGCCATGCGTATACGCATTTGCTGTGGCGGGCTGTGTACTGATATACGGCATTGCTTTCTTTACTGTCAGCGTTACCGTTTTTTCTATTGTCTCATAATTTTTCGTATCCGTCGGCGTGAAGATAACCGGATACGCATTGGTTCCAGGCTTTGGTACAAGGCTTGCCTCCTTAAAGCGCCAGATGCCATCAAGCATTGCGCCATCTGCGCCTCTTACCTCGCCCGGCTTCTGCGCATGGCTCTGACACCAGTCAGCCGCAATACTCGTAGGGCTGTAGTAATACGCTTCGGGAATCGGCACGCTCACAACCTTCGGCACTGCTTTTTTGACGCTGACCGTTATCATTCCCTTGCACTTCGCATACGCATCATCCGTCGGTGTAAAGGTCCATGCCGCATTGTAATTCCCTGCATCCGGTTTTTTATCCGGTTCATCAAAGGAAAGCTTTCCGGGTACTGTCTTTCCGCTCACCTTATCCGCAAAGGTTGCACTGTTAAACTGCAGGCTGGAAAGCGCCTCTCCGTAGGTTAAGGCAGCCTTCTTAAGGCTTATGCCGCCCTTTAGTTGTACCGGTAGCTGGTCTATCAGTTTTATTACGACCAGGATTCCCTGATTGGTATTTATATTATAGTTCGCAGTCGATACTGGCACAGTTATCGTTGCCGCGTCACCTACTGCACCACCTGTCTTTACTGTGTAAGAGAGCCTGCCATCCTGAGAAACGCTCACTCCTTCAAGGATGCTTTTACTATCCGACGTCTTGACTACGTCATAGGTTACTCCACCGCAATCCTTTGGCAGAAGCGCTGCCAGGTCGATGCTGTCCGAGCCGCCCCTGAGGAACAGAAAATCTCTGTAAATGTTTGGTGGATTCCAAGAAGCCTGTGCGATATTGACTTTTATGGTCAATGGCTTTGCCTCTGTATAATTTATAGCTGTAGGATATAAAAGCTTAATCGTCGCGCTTCCTGCGCCCTTAATCGTTACCTCTCCTTCCCTTGAAACCGAAAGAAGCCTTGTCGCAATGTCTGCTTTATCTATATCATTACCATTTGCATCCTTTGCATCTATGACGGTATATTCAGGAAGGTTGTAGTGGATATTATTTGTTTCTACTGCCAGAGAGAACGGAGCAGCTCCATAGCTAACACTCCAGTTATCCTGATAGCCTGCAAGCTTCACAAACTTGCCCTGTGCCTTGTCAGTGTAAAGGAAACCATTTTTTCTCGTAACAGCAGCAGAGTCATCGTGGTTGATGTCCTCATAATAGCCCTCTACCTTTATGCTGTACCTTCCACTGGTTGAAGCTTCCTTAATCCCAAACGCCCACTTGCCAGCAGCACCATCCGGCTTTGTTGCCTCCGCATCTGTCCAGAAATCTAATTCCTTCCAAAATTCTGCCTCCGTATCGCCAGCCGCCAATGTTCCACTTACGATTTTAAATTTAAGCTTTTCCATTCCCGGGAAAATTTCTCCGTAGGTTCTGTGCATATTTTCAACCTTAATCGTAATCGGGCGCGCTGCAATCGTCGGCATAACCTCCACAACTGCCGCTTCATAGGTATCGCCATAGCTTGTATCCGGTGTAAAGGTTACAAGACATTTCCCGGTATCATTCATCTGCCATATATGCGTATCGCCTGTCTGAACAGTCCACGTACCGGTAATGGTATCATCACCATACCTGGCAACGCCGTCCTTCGTTATCTTTAAATCTGCAGTCTCATTACCGTAAACGCCGCTTACTTCCGGAAGTGTCGTAACCTTCGGCATCGCCTTTGTAGTGGTAAATTCAATAGCAGGCTCCGTTAATGCCGTTATATTGCCTGCCTTGTCAATGGCTGCTATCCAGACCGCAGTTTTCTTACTTGGATACAATGGAAAATAAACGTCCGGCTTTCCCAAATTACCTATTTCAATTTTATTATCACCTTTTGTTCCTGTCGTTTTGAAGATTGCAGGTGTCAAACTCGCAACAAAGTTTTGGTTAGCATTACTATACTTAAGTCCCTCCGTACGAACTTCCCATTGTCCACAATAAAGATTTTCGTCCGCTTTAAAATTCCACCCATTGCGGGGCGCCCATTTTCCATCGTTTTCGACAGCGAACTGTGGGTACTTTGGCTCACCTTTCATATAACTTTCAATATCTCTTTTGCAGTCGTCGTAGGTGTAGTCAGTAACCCCGTCAAATACTCCTTCGGATACAAAGAACCACATCAGCGTTGCATCTTCGCTTAAATTAACCTTGAGTATCGCCTCTGTATCCTTCATAGTACCGTCTTCTTTTTTCGGGTCAGCTATTTTTACTACAGGAGCCTGTGCATCCACCACAATGCCATCGGTACAGATATAATCACTCTGATTTCCCGCACCATCCACTGCATAGGCATAGACCACGTAATTTCCTTCGCTGCTCAGGCTGCCCGAAATGGTTGCGCCGTCTGATGATGGAAGAATAGTGCCTGTTCCTGCGGCTACTTCCGAAAACTTACCGCCTGCTGCCAGCGCATCCAGTTCATCCTTTGTCTTTACTGATGCCAACGCCGTATCTGAAACCTTCTCAACATAATAGTAATACCTGGAAATGCCGCTGACCTCAGCCACATCGGCTTTCTTATCATTTGCCTATATCTTAATATCCAGTGTTGCATCATTATAAAGATAGCCAAAGCTGATGGTGTTCAAAAGCGACCGGAACCAGTTTTCCTTAATCTGGATACCATAACCATCCGCCACGCCATCCTTATCCGCCCAGGTCGGCGCGCTCTTATCAATGCAGATGGTTACCTCCACAGGCTCGGAAAGACAGCCCTTTGCCGTATCCTTTCCATAGAGCGTTACCGTATTTTTACCCTCCTGCGTGAAGGTATAGCCCGGATTTTCGCCTGCAACCGCCGCCTTAAGACTTTCATAAATCTCCACGCTGCCGTTTAGACAGGAATCTGAAGCAGCTGCTTTACTGCTTCTGTATAAAATCCAAGATGCGTCATTTTTGTCATCAATCGCAAAGCTTACAGGCACATCCGCCCTGTACCATTTATCAGTGCCAGAAACTAACGTCTGCGCCAGCGTAAAGGCATACGGAATCTCAAAGCGTATCGCCGCATTTCCCGTATAATTGCCCTTGCCGGTAAGGTTAAGTTTTGCCGGCTTTGCACCTGTAGCAGGTCCGGTCGCATCTTCCTCCGTTACCGTAAAGTCTGTATCCTTTACCAGAACATAGCTGCCGCCATCCGCACCTGTAACGCCGCTGTCTGTCAGGAGCTTTTTAAGATCCGCAGCTTCCCAGTCAAGGTCATCAAAAGAATACGGCTTTCCGGTGTAGTAAGCACAGCCACTAAGCGGAGTAGGAGGAATTGATAACTTACTTAAATCTCTCGGCGTAATCTTCGCTGTCAGCGGTATCTCAACAGACGGACAACTATTATTTTCCGCCATGACCATAATCGTAAAAGGATAGCTGCCTGCATTGGTAACCGTATACTCATTCGCATTATCATACCCTTTCCCATCTGCCAATTTGCAGGATATTTTCAGCGGAAATTTATCCACATACTCACTGTCAAACCCATCCTTTGCAAGCGTCTTACCCGTGCAGGGTGCAATATAGCCGCCTGTTACCGGAATATGGGCATTCTCATCATACTTATCTGCTTTAAGTGTTACGTTTATCGCATCACTGTCAGCCAATGCCGTATGTGCCGTTCCATCATACTCTGCCGCAGTTGCCGTAGCGCCTGCTGCCTGCATCTCACCCAGTCCGATTGCAAACTTAAATGCAACCGTACCATAGTAAGCGCCGCATCCGGTAATTATCGCTGTAGGCGCGTCAGTTGACTCTTTATTTTCATTACATTTAATGTTGTTTTTATAGACTACCGTATAATTTGCATTTTTAATGTCTGCATTGGCAGAGTTTGTGGAGTCCTGTGCCAGCTCTTTTCCAGATTTGTATTCTGGTCCGGTAAGCTTTACAGCTCCTTTTGCAGTCATCAGTGTAATGCCCGTCATTACCTGCGGATAGCCATCGTAGGTACGACCTTCCAGACCTTCGATATGAAGGTAGCCTTTTTTATAGGCTTCCGCAAGGTCAGTCCTTCCGCAGATGCTGCAATAGCCATAGTCATCCTTCGTATGTGCCTTAAGGGTTACTTTAGAAGACGGCATCGTGAAGGAAAGGTCTGTCGTATCTATCGTTACTGCATTGCCGCCATAAGGCTCATAAGAGCAGACTTCGCCCGTGACCTTAATCTTCTGACCTGTCGTACCTCCATTGCTGTACAGTCCGTAGGTTACACCGTCCCTCTTTGTGACATTCGTGTCATTTTCTCCACCTGTGGGCAGAGCGATACCACCAAGCTCTATCGGAAACCATATCTTAAATGCGCCAGCTCCCTTCGTTATTTTGCTGGAAAAATCAGCAGAGTCATGATTACAGTAGATGCTGGCATCCAGATTACTTTCATCTCCCGTAAACGCATCAGGTATTTGTGCTCCCTTCTCTATAACTATCTCAGCCTTGCCAGAAGGAACCGTTACATTCTCTAGTCCAGCTACACCCTCGCCCAGCCGCAGTACAGCGGTATCACCAGGAAAGCTTATGTTTCCGACCACGTTTATATTTTCTATGGTAACATCCTGTCTCCCTGTCATAAACAGGTAGTTTCCCTTACCCGTCAAGGTATGTGGCTCATCACCCTCTGAACGCAGCGTTATCTCAGCCGGCAAATATACTTTATCGAGCATCTTGTTTATACTCTTACCTGCTATCGTATCCTTCAGCAGCAGGATTTCCAGCTTCTTCCATAACTTGTATTCTTCATTCTTTTGATGCTCTTTCGATTCTTCCAGATAGAACATTGCTGCATCCCATGTCAGGAAATACATCGTTTTTGTCTCACCGCTATTTTTTTCTATCTGAAACTTTACAACGGCCTGAGATGTATCCTCCGGCATGTCAGCGCGAAGCACTTTTACACTGCCCTGACTTCTATCCGTTCTGCTTATATCGGTCTTAATACCGGCTGAATAAAAAGCATAGCCTTCTTCCAGCGTATCCGCAATAGCATAACCCTGCGTTTTATCAAGCAGAGAATCATCATTTTTACCAAAATTGCTCAGAGCAATCTCTCCATACTCACCACCTGAAAGCATTACTTTTGCACGTTTTATCTGGCTAAACTCTCTGTGGTCTATATGCAGAGCCTTTATCTTTGCAGTATCTCCGGATACGCTAAGGGTGGCACCTCCACATACCAGAACCTCTTCTCCCTCATACGTACCTCCGGTAATTGTACAGGAAATATCAGTATTGTGCATCTCACTAGCTTTTCCAATATAAATACTGTTGCTGTAATAACCATCTTTTAGCTTTGCAGCCGCACCACCCAAAAACCTCAAGACACCCTTATAATTACCATTCTCTACCGTAAGCTTTGCTTTGTTCTGAATAGAAACTGGGGCGATCAGTGTTCCATTCTGTCCCGTGCCTGCGTCTTTAAAGACTGCCTCCACACCTTCGCCAGTGATATAAAGACCCTTTCCTGTAACGGTACAGCCATTAAGATCCATACAAAAGCTGACCTTTTTTGTACCCCCATCTATTTTCCACTCGCTTTCTGGCTCAGAAATATTTTTCAGGATTTTCAACGTAATTTCAAGGTCTGCATCCGCATCAGCAGTATTTACTGTAGCTTTAACTGCATCGAATGCTTTCGTAAGTGTTGCATAACGTGTTGTATTCCCACCTACCGTAACTTCCGCAACACCTTCTTCTACCGTAAAGACAGCCTTTTTGGAGGTCTCCGTATATTCACCGCAGGTCGCTACACAGTAGTATTGATAGGTGCCTGCCAAAAGTCCTGTAGGAATCCTGTAGGTCGCAGTTTTTGCATCCTGCCCCGTTTGTTCTACTTTGGTTGTTGTTCCATTTATTGTTTTATCAGCATACCACTGGTAGGAGATACTGCCACTGCTATCACTGCCAGATACCGCTTTTACGGTTAGCACAGGTGCCTCGGCAGCGGTATAGTTTTCCATCACAGTTTCCGCTCCGCTTGAAATCGTAGGATGCGTCGTGAAATAGAGCGGACTTTTAACAGCCGTTACCTTTTTCCCTTCGTCTGTCCATCTGGCTGTTAGGTCTGCATAGGTACCATCATCATACTTTAAGGTATAGCCGACCTTCAGAAAGTCCTGCAGGGTTTTCTTAGGATTATTAACCCAAATCGCATTGCCTGAGGCTTGGGCAGGTGTAAAGGTTCCCTCTGCAATCTGGCTGTTGTCGGGTAATCTAAGACGTCCATTAAAGGTTCCACCCTCAATGTTTACAGCTAACTTTTTATATTCGTTATCCATTATAATACGGTTGCCAGCATTCGCTGTTAAAGTAGCGCCTTTTTTAACTGTAATTTTAATGCTACTATTACTGTAAACACCGATGCAGCGAGAATCCTTGTTATTGTTTTCAATAACTGCGCCGCCGCCAATGATACAGTCGGAGCAGCTGTCCATAAACATAATAGCGCCATATCTAGACTTAACGTTTCCGGTCACCTTCGTATTGGTAATTGTACAGGCGTTACTGTCACAAATAGTAATGACGCCTTCCTGACTACCATTACTTCCACTAATATTTGCTTTGTCAATGGTACAGGTCGCACCTTCCCACATCGCAACTGTGGAACCGGTTCCAGCATTTTTGATTGTGACATGCTCAATTTTCAGCACTCTATCTACAGTTATCAGTCCATCTCCTTTTAATCTATTTTGCCCATATTGATAGTTGCCTGTAATCGTTCCCTCCTTCGAGCCGGATGAGGTAATTGTTATATTTGCTCTTTTAAAATATAAACGTGCACCGTCAGCCAGTGTTAATGTATGGCCATCCAAATCCAGCTCTATCTCTTTTGCCAACCTTGTATCAATGGTAAGCGTACTTGTTATAGATGCATCATTATTCAACAGTTTAATGGAAACTTTTTGCAGTCCTGCGCTTTTCTTATCGTTAATCCATGTTGCAAGGTCCTGAGCGGTATAGGGGGCTTTCTTCGTTCCATCAGCATTCATTTCTGTTATCTGGACTGTATCACTCCCAGCCAGCAGCGCAATCCCATATTCGCCTACGAGCACATAGATGGTCGGAAGCTCCACGTCTTTACCTAATACGAGCTGGTTGCCGTCTCCATCCTCATCCGGCAGTACCGGCGTATAGGCATAGCAGAAGCCGTTTGACGCTTCACTGCTGTCAAATTCTTCTGCGTCGCTCTCTTCCACATTCAGCTCCCACTTGATGTTTTTCAGACGGATTTTCTCCGTCGTTGTCTCGGTATCAGAGGAAGCTGCTGCGTCAGCGCTGCCTGTCGTCTTTACACTGTCTGCATTATCGGATGTAGATGCTGTGTCGGTTTTCTTTGCATTGTCTGCACCGTCGGATGTGGCTGCTGTGTCAGAGGCATCGTCCTTCTCTGCCGCGTATACTATGAGTTTATGCGGCAGAAGGGCATCCGCCATCTGTCCAATAAGCGCACCAAAAGCAGAGGGTAGGTCGGCACGTGCCTGTGTATCCTCTGTATCAGAGCTGCTAGAGCCATTTGGGTTGTTTGATTTGTCAGAATTTCCAGAATCCTTTGATGTATCCGAATCCTTTGTATCTGCATTTCCATTGTCAGAAGTACCAGACTTATCGGAAGCATCCGCATTGCCGGAATCGCCATCCTTTTCATCTGAGGATTCTGTATCCTTCTTATCATCAGAGGACGCAGTATCTCCATTACTGTCATCCTTCTGCGCATCGTCCTTCTCTGTATCTCCCGTCTCGGAAGCGTCCGCATTGCCGGAATCGCCATCCTTTTCATCTGAGGATTCTGTATCCTTCTTATCATCAGAGGACGCAGTATCTCCATTACTGTCATCCTTCTGCGCATCGTCCTTCTCTGTATCTCCCGTCTCGGAAGCATCTTCTTCATCGTCGGCTTCCTTTTCATCCGCATGCGTGGTCTTTTCTACCGTAACGGTCAGGCTGGTCGGAAACTTGATGTCGCTCTCAAGCGCACCGATGGGCAGGGTCTGCTCTGTGATGTCCTTTGAAAGCTCCTCAAAGGAAACAATAGTCGTTTTACCTGTCTCACTTTCATCGGTTTTTGCAGAAACCGAGAGTGCGGACAGGTCTACAGTATTGGCAACCATCGCAACGGTCAAGCCCATCACAAGTATGCGCTTACGCAGCTCCCTCCGCCTGATTTTTTCATGGGTCTGCTGCCAATCCTTCTCTGGCATGGTGTTTTTCTTTTTCATGTAAACTCCTCTCTTTTACCCTTTTTCCCTGAAGCAGCCGGGATACTGCCTCCCGCAGCTGATATTCCGTCACAGGCTTTACCAAAAAGGTGTCCGCCTGCATCCTGCGGCTTTGGGGTTCAAACTCTGCCTGATCGCTGATCCACAGGAGAGGGACATCCCTGCTGTACCCTCGTATGCTCATGCAGAAATTCATCCCCCTGGCTCCGTCCTCCATGACCACCACAGCATCATAAGGCCCATCCCGCTGCATGGCATAGGTACAAAATACGCCATTATCAAAGCGGTCTACTTTGCCCAGCTTCATCAGCAAAGCGGTTTCTTTTTCTTTCTGGCTATAACTGCATAGCGCAATTCGCATTTTCGCACCTCCATTTCATGATGGGTTTTATCGCCTCATATAGCTCCTGATCGGAGCAGTCTGCCGGAAGAAATACAGGGATACGCAGGTGATACGCGATCAGGGCAAAGTTTTCATCATCACTCCACCAGACAAGCGGTACTTCTGGTGCCAGCCGCTTCGCCTGTATGGCCGCCTCCAGTCCCTTTGCTCCGGTCATGGCGATGACAACCGCATGGTAGCGGCTCCGCCGCAGTGCCTGAGCAAGCTGGTTCTCATTCCACAATTCGTCAATCGCAAGCTGCCCATCCCCATCAAAAAGGGAGCGCAGCCTGCTTTCAAACCATTCCACATTTCTCAGCTCCGTACAAAGTGCGATTTTCATGCTGAGCCTCCTTTCCTGAAAAAAAATAAAAAAAGAATCCTGCTCACAGGATTCTCCGCCTGCGGCGGGTCGCTTCTGCGACATACTTCCTAACCGCCGCAGTGCGATCCTCGCGGAGCGTTTTATGTGATAGGAATTTCCTATCACATAAAAAAACCAGACCTTCTCATCGGAAAGTCTGGTACTATAATTAGGATAGCATCTTGTCAAGGGAAATGCAACCGACTTTGTTTAAGACGCAGGTTTCCTGTTTAAGACGCAAGTTTTTTCCTGCGGTTTTATGTTATACTAATATTGGATTATTGTGCAAAGGAGATGGCACGATGCAGATTGCGATTGTGGATGACAGAGCAGAGGACAGAGAAGAACTGTCTGCCTGCCTGGAAAATTATATGAAAAAGCATCAGCTGGACTATACGCTGACAGAATTTGAGGACGGAGAGAATTTTCTGAAAGCTGCCGCCCAGGTCAATTTTCAGCTTGTCTTTATGGACATCTATATGGAGAACATGGATGGAATGGAAGCCGCCAGAAGGCTGCGCCAGAAAAACAGGCTCTGTAAGATCGTTTTTCTGACCATTACAGAAGATTATGCCCGGATGGGGTACAGCCTGTCCGCCAGCTATTATCTGCTGAAGCCGCTTTCGCTCCATCAGGCAGATTTTGAAGAAGCGATGGAGCTGTGCCAGCTAAAACCGCCCTATGAAGTGATGACACTTTCGGTTATGGCTGACCGTCAAAAGCTGGAACTTCCCACAGAGAAAATTCTATACATAGATTATCAAAACCGTATGACACGGATTCATACGGCGGAACGCGTGATACCGGTAAGCGGAGGTTTTCAGGAGGTCACTGCCGCATTGCAGAAGGACAAGCGTTTTTTGCCCTGCTACCGGGGCGTTTTAATCAACATGGATTATATCAGCCATGTTGACAGCCAAACCTTCCGTTTGATAAACGGGGAGGCACTTCCGATTGCTCTCCGCAATGGAAAACAGCTGCGGGAAACCTACCGTCAGTATGTTTTCTCTGGAATGGGGCGTATCGTATGAGAATGAAACAAATACGCAGGCGTATTCTGGGGGGCTGTCTGGCCTGCCTCCTCTGCTTGACCGGCAGTATCCCCGCATTTGCCGCTGGAACTGCAACCCCAGCCAACGCCAATGAAAGAAGGGAGAATCCGCCGGGTTTAGAAAACAAAGCTTCAGGGGCACTGGATAGCGGAACCCCGGAAACACCGGAAGCATCGGAAGAAATACCCCTCGTCCTTGTCACGGAAATACAAAATGAAGGCGAACTGCTCTCCCTGCCGGCTTTTACCCTGCCCCTTAGAACCACACCGTCTGATGATGACCTGGAGGAAATTTATCAGCTGGCCCTTCAGTATCAGACCGTTTGCGCCACTGTAACAGCCGGTGAAGAAATCCGGCAGGAAACATTTTCTGTCGCATGGGATTTTTCAGCCATTGACCAGACCACTCCGGGAGAATATGCCGCAGCAGGCCGGATTGAACTGCCGGAGGGGTATGCCTTTGGTGAAGCTGTATTGCAGGAGCTGCAGATTCCCGTCCGGGTAGAAGAAATGACGCCTGCTGTCATTACCTCCATAGAGCAATGGTATCCTTATACAAATGCATTTGCGCTCCCACAGGGCAGCGAAGTTGAAGCGCTGGAAGAATTATTCGCCGCCTCCCCGTATTATCTGGAATGCTATGCGGAGAACGGAACCAGCTACACCGCTGTGGTGGAATGGGATTTTTCGTGTATTGATCTGAATACTGTGGGACTGTACCATGCAACAGGAAGGCTGATCGCACCGAAAAATACCGTATTTGCGGATCGTGTCGATTTCCCTGAAATTACAATTCCTGTTTCTGTTCAGGCTCCGGATAGACCAGACATTAACTGTTTTCTGGCCGCCAGAGGAAATCTTCATTTTCCCTGGGTTGCACCTCCGGGAAATCTGGATAAGATCAGCGTATGGCTGTCCGAAAACAACGGTTCATGGAACCGTCTGGAAAATGGCATTTACGTGGGGCGGGAAATGCTCTCGATTGCCACCCGTCTGCTGGCACCGGGCAGCAGCTACCGCCTTCAGGTTGATTATGGCGGTGGACAGACTGGTATCCTGTCCTTGACCTACGCAGATGAAATTGTCCTTGAAGGGTATCATGAAGGCGACCGGGATGGAGGGGATGCAGGCGGAAATCCACCCGATACCATCATTCAGCCGCCTCCTGAAGATACCGACGATCAGGATGATGGTTTTGCAGACAGGCCCTCCACGAAGCCTTCAAAACCACCCGCAACAAATGGCGGTGGAACGGATTCCGATGAACCGACTATACCGGAAATCGAAGCGCCCGTTATATCAGGTCAGCCAGAGGAAGATACCACTTTGACGCAGCCCCCTGAAGTGCAGACGATTGTCGGCGCTTCAGAGCTTACCGCTCCCAATCCTGCCTTGAAGCTTTCAGAAAACAGGAAAGATTCAGTGCAAAGCGTTATAACCGTTCCCCAGGAAGTCGCAGATTCCCAAAACTCTGCTTTTTCAGAGTTCTTCGATGAAACCACTGACCGGATTTCCGGCACACGCTTTTTGATGATGCTGCAAACAGGGGAGCAAAGAGCCGTCTTTTCCAAACAGGGAATCACCATCAGCATACCCAAAGACGCCTTGCCGGAGGGTATCCAAAACAAAGATCAGATTGAAGTCATCATCCAAAAGGATACGGATGGCGGTTTTTCTTTTTCGTTTTCCATCAACGGAACTGTGCTCAACTCCCTGCCGGATGTTTCTGTCATGCTGCCCTGTCCAAATGACCCGGCAGCCGGCACATTGTTCCTTTGTGATGAAAGCGGCGTGGAAATCCCCATGACCGGTTACGACGATACGGCGAAAGCCGCTTCCTTTCAGATCAGCCATACAGGGACTTACACCATTGTGGGAAAGGAAGATACCGCTTCCCTGGCACATGCTGCCGACACAGAGCACAGCTGGTCGCCCATATTCTTTTTCATTCCGGTCTGTCTGGTTCTTCTGTCTGCCGGTAAATTTTTCCTAAGGAGGAGGCGAAAATAAGATGGTATCTTCTGTGGTAAAAAAATATGCTGCCTTATGTATGGTCTGCCTGTGCTCATCCCTGTTTTTTCTTGGCCTGTATCAGTTCAATAATAAATATGGTCAGGACACAATCCAGGCGGCAAATGGGATTCTGGCGCTTTCTGAGGAAGAACTTCAAAAGTCACCGGTGCGCTTTCTGGTATCCGGCTGGGCATTTTATCCTGACGCGCTTTTGACCCCGGAAGAAATACGGGATGAAAGCCATTATATGCGCTACCTTTCCATCGGAGAGCAGACCAATTTTTCCAGTCCTGCAAGCCCTTCTCCCTATGGCTGCGGGACTTACCAGATGACATTCTTTCTGCCGGAACGGAAGGAAGTGTATGCACTGGAAATCCCGGAAGTGTTTTCTGCTTACAACCTTTATCTGGATCAAGACCTGATCCTGCAAATGGGGGAACCTGCACATGGGACACCATTGGTTCAAAACCGCATGGTCACTTTTCATGGCGGAAAACCGGTCACACTCACCATAGCGGTCAGCAACTATGACCACTTTTACGGAGGGATTGTTTATCCGCCTGCTTTCGGAACGATGCTGGCGGTAAATACAACCAGAGGAATCCGGTTTGCATTCTGCCTTTTTGGCTGTACGGTTACCTTTGTCTGTGCGCTGCTGTCCTTTTATTTCAGCCGCCGGATGAAACAGAAAAATACATTCCTGTTCGGACTGATCTGCCTTGCCATGTGCGGCCTGTCATCCTATCCTGTGCTTCATATGCTGGCTGCTGTTCCCATATTCCCCTGGTACACGATTGAACTGTTCTGTATCTATCTGGTTACCTGGCTGATTGTGGTTCTGCAAAACCGGATATGCAGGCCGGGCTTCCTGCCTGCGGCCATCAGTAATGGAGTGGGCGCTGCCTTCCTGGTATATGCGTTTTTGTATGGCATGATGGCTTCCCATCTCTCCCTTGGAGCGATTCGCTTTTTCTCTGCATCGGTCTTTTGTTATAAGGCGGCATCTGCGCTCTATCTATTTATCATCGCTGTGCTTGCCATTCACAGAGGAGAAAAACGGAGCAGGCCGATCTTCTATGCTGCGGCAGCCGCAACCTGCGCCTTTATATGGGATCGCCTTCTGCCGGTTTATGAGCCGGTTATCGGCGGTTGGTTTGTGGAATGGGGCAGCTTTTTCATAGCAGCCGCCATCGGTTATTCCCTCTGGCGCGATGTGGTAGAGGGGTATGGAAACAGCCTGATTTTTCAGGAAGAACGCAAGCAGGTCGTCCGTCAGCTTTCTATGCAGACCGAATACAGCCGTCAGGTTTCTGAAGCAGCGGCAGAAAACAGAAGGCTGATTCACGACATCAAACACCATCTGCACACCATAGACCGCATGGCCTCTGAACGTGGGCAGACGGAGATCTGCTCCTTCCTGTTACAGGTAGAGGAACAGGTTGCGGTGTCATCGGGTCACTCCTATGTTGCGTTCTGCAAAAATCCCGTCGTAAATGCGCTGATTGAATACTACTACGGCATGGCGCAGATACAAGGGACAGAATTTCAGGTGCGGCTCGATCTTCCCGATCAGATGCCGCTTACCGATGTGGAACTGTGTACGGTGCTGGGCAATCTTTTGGACAATGCCGTTGAGGCATGTAGCCGCCAAAATCAGGGAGTGCGCCGCATTTTAGTTGCCGGCGAAACCAGAGGCAATATGTACTTTTTGAAGATTGAAAACACTTACGACGGGCTAGCCTTTCAGGAGGGAAAAACATTCCTCTCCCGAAAGGGCGCATCCGCTGATCATGGAATCGGGCTTTCCTCTGTCCGAAAAATCATTGAAGGCCATGGCGATGATCTCGATCTTGTTCCCGGTGAGGAATCCTTTCTTGTTGGAGTTACAATACAGATGTAAAAACTGTATTTTGAGGCGCATTCAGATAACATAGGCAAGACCTGATGGATGGACTTTGAAATAGATTTTTGCAACCTTTCGCACTTTTCTATTCCAATATTAGTATATCCAAAGCAGAATAAAATATGAAATACCACATCAGGCAGTCCCTGTTCATCAATAACCTTCTGCATTTGATCACGCAGGTGGCTGTCTCCGATAGGAGAACCAAGGAAAAAGCCAGACACTGCTTTTCAGTATCTGGCTTTTTATTGTAGATTTTTAATAACCTATTCACCTATGGAAGCAAACAGGTTACTGATAAATTCAAATGCCTGAATTGCTTTTTCAAAGCTCTGCCGATTGGATGTGTAGAGCAGATCTTCATGAAGAGTTTCATATCTTCTACGAATTTCATCGTTGAAATACTGTTTCCAGTTTTCAAAGGCATATGCCCCCAACGGATCATAATCTTCAGAAATATTACGTTTCTGAAGATAGAAGCTGTCCGTTTCTTTTGTGAGCTTTAGAAGCTGCTTCAGCCGTTCGGTATTATTCAGGAAATCCTGAATGTCACTGCGATCCAAAAGTACCGTAACATCATATATGTGACGCACTTTTCTTGGAAGAGTTCCGCAGATTGCATGCCTTTCTCTTCGAGATATTCCTGAATATAAGTTTTCATGCTTCTCTTTGAAAAAGGATCCGGTCTTACACTAGAACCAATCTCCAGTTTTACCCGGCAGGTTTCCTTGCTTTCATTTTCAGGCCAAACAAATGCACTTTTGTTTCGGTCATTACGTTCATCTTCAATTTTCTCCATCAAAAAACCGGCTGAGATAGTATCTTCAACTCGTTTCAAAGCCTTGCTGTATTTCTTATTAGTCATATCTTCTACAGGTATGAATGTCAGATCAATATCTTCGGAAAAACGATTGATAGATCCTGGATAACATTTGCTGAGAGAAGTTCCTCCCTTAAACACACAAACTTCGGCGTATTCGCTGTTTTGAAGGTTTTGCATCATTTGAACAATATAGTAATCCCTGCGAACCGCATCAGCAGGAACTCCTATATAATCTGCTACAATGGCAATCAGTTCTTCAAATTCTTCTTTATGCTCGTGCAGGTTCATAAAATTCCTCCATTTCTGGAATTGCATACGATGAGAGGGCTGATAAAAACTGGTGCAATGTGTTTTCAACACCAAGATAATTCAGAAAGCGCTCCAGAAATGCAATCGTAGATTTCTTATACTTCCGATTTTTCAGGACAAACACCGCCGCAGTATCAGAGTATTCCGTCGCAAATTCTCTCATATATGCTGCTAATGCAGATTTTCTGATATCTTCAATGGACTTATAGTTCTGAAGAATCTCCATAGTTTCAATTACCGGAATCGTCTCCTGCGTCAAATCAATCCCACTGTTTGTCACACAAATATTTTGGATATTTTTCTTTTGTTCTGTAACAGCAGAAGAAAGAACCTCAACCCGTTTGCTTATCTGTGTTGTTAAGCCCTTTTGATTGTAAAGTCTGTAGCCAATTACAATTCCCCGGCCATTGTTCGTATAGTGACCAATAATCTCTTTTTCACTGATTGGAATTGTTCCAAAGCGAGATTTCTTTGGTCTGTAATAAAGACCCTTGGTAAGATGTACAAGGGAACCTTGTTTGCTCATTCTTTCCAATGTTTTATAGTAGGTCATTTCAGGAACAGTGCCGAACGATTTTTGATATAAAATACTTGCTTCCAAAAGCTTGTTCTCAGGCTCCTGTTCGATCACAGTTTCAATATACTTTGCATAGCTATTCATACGACACCTCCTCAATCTCATTATATGTCAACTTTCCGATATGTCAAGTAGAATTCAATTTTACTTGATCGTTAGCAACTGTAATAATATCTTACCCTGTTGATAGCTAATTTATACAGCATCATGATCCCGCCACTAATGCAGAATCGAATCTCTGACCTGTTTTTAATTCAATCTCTTCGCCAGGCTCGTCAGCAAAGCCGTCATCTCCGGATTTCTCAGAACCTTCATCAAAAGTTCCGCATCCACCCCTTCCGGAACAGCCACCGTGTTTGCTGTCTGATCAGCATCTGCACCCTTCATCTGAGGATTAAGATTTTCCCTGTTATAAAACGCATCCTCCATTCTCTGTGCATTCCTTCGCCTGTCTTCGTCAATGATATGGCCATATACCCCCGTCACCATGTCCGGAATCGCCCTGGACCGCTTTGATGTCTCCACCACTAAGCTTCAGCTTGTATGTGACACTTGTATGTCGGAGACTATGAAAAACCACATCCGGCAGTCCCTGTTCATCAATAACCTTCTGCATCTGATCACGCAGATAGCTGTCTCCAATTGGAAGACCAACTCAATCATACCTTGAGGTTTTTTTATTCAATTGGTATTATTTCTGAATTACAGGAATGCTCCTTATTTATTAAACTTATTGATTGCTTCACTTGATACGAAGCTGCACACATTATTCGACTTGTGCTCGTCAACAGATTTAAGTATAGGAAAGTGAATTTTGCATTACAAGCAAGCCGGGATTACATTTCGGTTTTTTCCGCTACTTTGCGTGGCATTTATTGATTTCAAGCCAATTTAACGATATGAGGCTCTATCGGTGCTTTTCGTAAAATCGTAGCCAAGCAACTGCTTTGCTGTTTCACTTTCTAAAAACACCACATCCATTGCGGCGGTTAATATAAACACAAGCATAGATTTGTAAGTTTCTTTTCACAGTATAACACATACCTATCTCTATGCGTATGTTATACGCGAATGATCACAGGTACCTTACGATAACCAATCTTTTCAGCTGCAAATTTTCTTCTGTGGCCCGATATAATCTCATAAGTCCCATCCTGCCTCGGTCTGACTATCAGAGGATTTAATATTCCATACTTCTTAATACTCTCCTGCAATTCAATCATCTGACTGTCCGCCTGAACCTTGAATGGATGGTTTACAAATCCCCGAAGTCTTTCCAGCTCAATCTCTACAACTCTTTCATCCTGATCCAGCAATTCCTTCTTTTCTTCCATAGGCAACTTCCTTTCCCTGAACGCACTCGCGATGCTCGCTCGTTGTCACGGCATTCGTCAAAGTCTCAAGCAAGCTTGGACCTTGACTCATTGCTCACGCAAAAAAGCCCGTCCAGAATAGATTGTATTTATCTAATCTGAGCGGACTCTTCCGACAGGCCTGATATCACAGGCAAGAATATAGTGTTTTGTCTCACTGTTTTTCCTAATTTTACACTCCAAAACTCATCCTACACTGTAGTTAATCCCTTTGGGTGACAGACCTAAAAATATGAATCGGTGACAAGCATCTATCCCCGCTGACAAAATCAGTCTTTTCTGCCTTGTTTCGCTGACAAATTTGTCACTGAAATTGCAATTCTGCATGAAAAAAGCGGCAATGAAACTATCTTCATTACCGCTAAAAATGAGCGTCTCCTATAGGAATCGAACCTACAATAGAGTCTTAGGAGTTCATCCTGGTACAGAAAACAGCTTGCATTCTATGTCAATCAAAGTCATTCAAAGCCTTGATTTTACTGCTTTTTCTGTCAATTTCTGAAAAGATAAGAAAGCCTATTTTCATCTGAGAGATTATAGTTTGGGTGGATAAATGGTGGATTTTCCACCATTAGGGTAAAGCCAACCTGTTCCTTCCAATTATAAATGATGACTACCATTACCTGACATTTTACAGTAATGATTATTTGGTTTTCTTATTAGATCTATGTCTATTATACCGTGCTTGCGGTCAACTGTCGATAACAAATTGACCGCAAATGTATTATTTTTTCTTACGTTTACACTTTGTATCACAAAACTTCTACACTTCAAATACTCGGAAGTGTTTCTGAACAGATTCATATTTCCCTGTTTCGTAATTTAGTATTTTCCATACCGGATTTAATTGCTCGTCCGTTAACGGAGTAACCTGATTGTCTTTATCCAGCCATGCAAAAATTATCTGTTCTGATTCTATCCAGGTTAAGTTTTTATCCTTCTTTATCTCATCAATATTCTCCTAAATATTTTTCTAGTCATTGCAATATAAAATTGCTTATACAGTCTCTCCCTTAAGAGTCCTGGTATTCTGGATAATATACAGAGCGACCGATATGACCATCATTATAGCGCACAAACCAATCAACAGATCTGATACCATCGGTGTAATGTGGAACCATATAATATGCACCGCTGCAGTTCCATATAATAAAAAGGTTACTATCTTTCCATGCCAGTCTGCACCATGTACTTTTCCTGTCTTTCGTATCACAAGACATCCACTGACTACCATATACAGCTCCTTACCTGCCATTATTACGATTAAAAGAAGCATATGCGGAAAACGAGTAAACAGACAGATTAACATCGCTGCCTGTGTCAACTTATCAGCCACCGGATCAAGTATTTTTCCTAAATTACTAATCCTATGGAATCTTCTTGCGATATATCCATCAGCAAGATCCGTAAGACCAGACAGCAATAAGATTTCACCAGCTAACAGAGGATTTTTCTTTACACAATAACTCCATATAATTACCGGAATCAGACAAAGCCGAAAAAAAGAAAGAAGATTAGGAACCGTAATAATTCTATTCAAATTTTCTTCCTGATTCACTTCACTCTGCATGTACGGTCACATCACTTTCCTTTTTTTTAGACATAAACCAATAAAATATAACACAAAATGCTAAAGCAAACACAACACCAAAAACATTTTGAATCACTCTAAGACTAACCGCTCCTTGTAGTCCATAAGTCTCTGCAGCAATGGCTAAAGCACCAAATGTGTTAAATACTGCCTGCCAGCCATATTGTGCTGAAAATCCTACACCGATTCCACCAAGAATTCCTATATATGCATAGATTGACGAAGGAAGCAGAAAATATAATACTGTAAAACATATAACACCTGCAATATTTCCGACAATCCTTTTACGGACTCTGTAGTGCATATCTTCCATAAACGGCAAAATCGTGGACATGGCCGCAATACCAGCCCACATTGCACGTGGCATATTACAAAGTTCTGCAATGCAAAGGACGATCGGTACGCATAAAATCTGACATATCTGCCATTTTGTTCTGGAAGAAGTGATATCAAATTCTTGTATCAGATCTTTCAGATTTCTTTTATAAGTTCTGTTTTTATGATTTCGATAAAATACGAAGCAGGTAAGTGCTGCACCTAAAGCCATTCCGACTAATCGCATCTGATAGCTTTTTCCCGTAACATCATAACCATATAGCAGCAGATACCCAAGAACCAATGTAGATTGATTAAACATGAATGGATTATGGCATCCGAACAGAATCAACACAGCCAGTGCCGCAATATTTAACAGCATTCCCAATACCGGTGAAAACTGATTTGCTAAATGCGGACATACAGTCATAATTACAAAGAACAAAGCCAAAAGCATCGTAGATTGTCCGGTGTGGATCCCCAGATCCGCATTCCGAAATACCATAAGGCATAATAAAACTACTACACCCACAATACTATTCTCATTTCCAAATAAGATACTGAAAATAGTAACAAATAAAAAACAAAATGCCATTGTAACAGCTATCTTTACCAAATATACCAGTATATGATATGATTTTTCTTTCACTGTTTCACTCTTTTTCAACAGATTTTTAGAACCTGCCTGATTTAACTGCAATTCCTGATAAAATGTCATGTAATTCCTCCTCTATCTGTTTTTCTTAAACTTATATGGCCTCATCTTTCTGTATTGGAAGCTCTACAACAAATCTGCATCCACCATATTCACGGTTTTCTGCTTTGATTGTTCCTCCGGCACTATCTACAATCCGTTTTACAAGTGCAAGACCTAGGCCATTTCCTTCTGCTTTATGAGATCCATCTACTTGATAGAACTTGTCAAATATTCTGGATTTTACATCATCCTCTATTCCTGGTCCTTCATCTTCCAGAATGAACTTAACAGAATCCTGTTCTTGTTTCAGAAACATCGTAATTGTCCCCTTTGAAGGGCTGAACTTAATCGCATTATCCAAAAGATTTATCCAGATATGCATAAAAAGTCCTTCATTCCCAGTATATTTAACTTCCTCCAATTCTACCTGAAAACCAATTTCTTTTTCTGTCCATTTTGTTTCCAATGAAAGAAATGCCTGGCGGATCTGTTCATCCAGACGATATTCTGTTTTTTTCATTGGTATATTCTGATTCTCTAACTTGGATAACAGCAAAATATTACCAACCAATCCGGAAAGTCTTTGGGTGTTAAATAAGATTTTTTCTACATATTCCTCTTGATCCGGAGACAGTTCTTCTCCCTGAAGCAGCATTGTATATCCTTCAATGGCATTAATCGGGGTCTTAAACTCATGAGAAACATTAGATACAAAATCCATCTGCAGCACCTCTGTTGCACGAAGTTCTTTTGTCATAACGTTAAAACTTTGATAAGATTCTCCAACTTCTGCTATACGGCTGTTCGTTTCCAAATGCTGTTCAAAATCTCCCCGAGAAACTTCCTTCATTGCTTTACTAAGCCTAGTAATTGGTTCCAGTAACTTTGCATTAATAAAGGAAGTGATCAGCCCTGCAATCAATGTATTGAAAATCAAAAGCCAGCCAAGCACAGGTATGCTGCCCGGCAGATTAAAAAAATGATTCAAAAAAGCAAATAATAAAGCAGATATGACTGTTGAAAATACAAGTGCCAGCCAGATTGCACCAGTCAGACAGGATCGGATCCGCAATCCTTTTTCTTTCTTTTGTTCCATTATTTTTTCACCACCTTGTATCCAATTCCACGCATTGTTACGATTTCAAAATCAGGGTTATCTTTAAAACGCTCTCTGATTCTTCCTATATGTACCTCTATCGTATGTGGGTCTGCCTCCGTCTCGTATCCCCATAC
Organism: Suilimivivens aceti; assembly: GCF_025567405.1. NCBI lineage: Bacteria > Bacillati > Bacillota > Clostridia > Lachnospirales > Lachnospiraceae > Suilimivivens > Suilimivivens aceti. Next base: position 164,256 of record NZ_JAOQKJ010000005.1, read on the forward strand.
TTCATCCATCAACTGTTGTTTTGTAAATGTTCTGCCTGGCGAAGCTGCAAGCTTATATAAAAGCAGGAATTCTTTTTTAGGCAAAACAAGACTTTCCTTATCAGTTGTAACCGTCATTGCATCATAATCAAACTCTGTTGAACCGATCACAATTTTGTGTTCATTCAGTATCTGTGCACGGCGAAGCAGTGCTCCAACTCTTAAAACCATTTCATTCACATTTACCGGTTTTACCATATAATCGTCACTTCCCGAAAGAAATCCCTGACGCATATCATCAAAGGAACCTTTCGCAGTGATCATAAGCACTGGTATCTGATATCCTGCTGAACGAAGTTCTGACACCAGTTCATAGCCATCCATAACCGGCATCATAATATCAGAAATGATCAGATCAATATATTCCTTATCCAATACTTCTAATGCCTGTGCTCCATCCGATGCACTTTTGACCTGATATCCATTCTTCTCAAGCACTTTTTGGAATAGCTGGCTTAATTCTTTATCATCTTCTACAATCAATATTTGAAACACGTTTTCCTTCCTCCTTATTAAAACAGATACCTTGCCCATCCAAGCAGATGCTGTACCAAAAATATTTTTCTCTGACGTTTCTTTGTTAATTCGATTGGCTCTACATGATATGGATCACGATAGGTTCCATCTTCCAATACCTGGCGGGACACTCTTTCATATTCCATCATGCCCTCTTCCAACTGTTTATTAATATCTTTACTGCGAATTACAAGCATCAGTTCCGTATCCAGATATGCACTTCTCATGTCCATATTAAAGGAACCGATTACAGACAGATCATCGTCAATCAGAATACTTTTTCCGTGGTATGAATAACCGCCTTCATATTCCCAGATATTAATTCCTGTACTTAAGATTCTATTTCTGTTTTTCGCATAATCGGCAGCCCCAAATGGATTCCCATTATTCGCAACTGAATTTGTCATGATAGAAAAATCTGAAACGTTCTCTGCAATCTCCTCCCATGTATTATACATCATATCATTACAGATAATATATGGCGTGTGGATCTTCACACGATTTTTTGCATTTTTCATCAATTCTCCCAACTGATACCACACTACTGGTTCTTTGGAACCTGTGTGAATAGGATTTGACACTAATGCAATCTTTTCTGTCTCAAAAGTTTCGTCCGTGTAATCGGTATCGCAGATTCTTTCCTTATTCTCTTCAAAATATTTCTGATAGCCGTTCTGCAGCTCTAAAACTGCGTTCTTTACAGATTTTCTATTTGCCAGTTTTTTATTGTCATGAAAATAACCACTGTCTTCTTGTTCCCATATCGTTTCAAAATACTCTAACAACTGGTTAACTGAATTTTCTTTCTCAGGTTCATCGCAAACCACTAACACGTCTCTGTCATAGTTCTTATGTCCCGGAAAATCACCCAAGAAATAATTGTATGTATTTCTTCCCCCAAGAATATATCTCTTTCCATCTGCAATCAAATATTTATCATGCATTCTACCCATCATCTTCCATGGTTTCAACGGATTGGCCTTATTATACAGTTTAATTTCAACATTCTCATGGGAAGATAATCCATAGAAATACGGATTTCCTTCCATATCAATCCAGCTCTCCATTCCATCTACTAACAGACGAATATGTACACCTCTGTCTGCCGCATCATGCAGTGCTCCTAAAATCAATTTCCCACTTTCATCGGATTGAAATGCAAAAGTAGAAAGAATAATTTCCTTTTTTGCATTCTTGATCAAACGCACTCTTTGTAAAAGCGCTTCTGGATTCTTTTCTATGATTACTGCCCGTTCTGTATTTTCACTGCATTCGTTCCATGACCCATTTTTTGTTTCTTTTTTGGTTGTATCGGACACTTCCGGCTGCTTTTTATATGCAACGCAGATTCCAAGCAATTCATAAAAAGCCACACATAAAAAAATTGCCAGTATAACAAGAAGGATTTTACATATTTTATACTTTTTCATTGTACATCACCTGATTCCTTTTTATTTCATACTTATACAATACAAAGTCAATCTCAATTTAACCTCAACAAGGTTTGTTTTTTTCATCCATGCAAAATCTTCTTTGTACAACAGACTGTTAGATATAGCAAAAACGGCCTTTCAAAAACAGTTAACTTCTAAATCAACTGTTTTTTGAAAGGTCGTTTCATCAGATTCTTATAGCAATCCAGCAAATAATCTCATAAATAATTGTCCCAGTCGCAAATATGCACTTCGTCCGGTTTGATATTGGTCTGTCACATCACGACATTCTCCCATCGTTCTTATCAGATCATTTTTTATTTCCACAACTGCCTGACAATCTGCCATAAAACAGCCGTTTTCAAAATGGTGATATAAACTTCGATAATCCAGATTAATTGTTCCACAAGTTGCCATACAGTCATCTGCCACACTCATTTTTGCATGACAGAAACCAGGAGTCCACTCATAAACACGAACACCATGTTTAACTAATCCATGATAAAAAGAACGAGTTATATTATAAATGAATTTTTTATCAGGGATACCAGGTGTGATAATTCTTACGTCTACCCCTCGCTTAGCAGCCAGACATAACGCATGTGTCATTTCGTCTGTTATAATTAGATATGGTGTCATAAACCAACAGTAATTTTCGGCCTTATTTATCATACTGATATAAACTTCTTCTCCGACCTGCTCATTATCCATAGGACTGTCTGCATAAGGCTGAACAAAACCTGTTTGCTGTGCTTTATAATCGTAATGAATAATGTATTTGCTAAAATCAGTATCATTCGTAGCTTTTTCATTAACAGCATTCCACATTTCTAAAAATGTCACCGTAAGCGACTGAACAGCATCTCCTTCTAAACGAATACCTGTATCTTTCCACTGTCCATACGGGTGTGTGTAATTAAAATATTCGTTTGCTAGATTATATCCACCTGTAAATCCGACTTTTCCATCAATAACTGTTATTTTTCTATGATCACGATTGTTCAAAAACAGATTTAAACCTGGCACAAACGGATTGAATACACGGCAATGAATTCCTATTGCCTCCATCTTTTTTACAAAATCTGTGTTAATAAAACCTATAGACCCCATATCATCATAGAATACCCTGACTTCCACACCGGCTTTTACTCTCTCTTCCAGAACATCTTGAATCTTATGCCAAGCTTCAGCATCTTCTATCGCATGATATTCCATGAAGATAAACTTTTGTGCTTTCGCAAGTTCTTCAAGCTGTGCCTCTAATCCCTTCACTGCTTCATCAAAATACTTGATATCCGTATTCTGATAGATTGGATACCACGAATTTCTTTGTATGTAACTTGCAATATTTCCTGCTTTCGGAATCTTTTCTTTTATTCTGCTTAAACACTCCTGATTGTCTGGAAGCATTGGTAACAATTTGCTATCAATTTCTGTATATCGCTCACGCATTTTATGCGTGCCACCATTCAAGCCAATCAATAAATACAGGCCTACACCCATAATTGGGAAAATCAGAATTAAAATGACCCAAGGCATTTTCATAGAAGATGTCTTATCTGACGCATACAATCTCAAAACTAAGATTCCACTTAAAATTCTGGTAAATAAATTTATGATTTCTGCATATTCATTCAAGCGTGTTACGATAGTAATAATAAAAATCACTTCCAGAAGAATGCAGATTATGGAAAAACACAGCCGTTTTACCCCATTTTTTGTTTTTGCTTTGCCCTCTAAAGTATCTTGTTTCATATATATTCCACCTTCCTACTTGCTCAGTTTTCTCCCTAAATTTCGTGGAACATACCAATTTTATCTTTTATTCTCTGCATTTCGTTATCTGCTTCAATGATAGCTCTTGCAGAATGAAGTAATTCTTCACTTATCTCATTATAGCCAGGCATTTCTTCAATTCCTTTTTTATAGCGAAGTTGATGTTCCAATGTTGCCCAGAAATCCATACCATTGGTTCGAATCTGTAATTCTACACGCATAGGTGTTTTACCCTTAGCAAAAAATACTGGTATTTCAACAATCATATGATAGCTTCGATAACCATTCGATTTTGGATTTTTTATATAATCTTTTATTTCAATAACTTTAATATCATCCTGTTGGGTAATCAAATCTGATATCATATAAATATCGTCAATAAACGCACAAACTATTCGAACGCCTGCTACATCATTGAGATATGTCTGTATATTTTCTGTTGTAAATTCATATCCCATCTTCTGCAGTTTATCGTAAATACTATTGGGCTTCTTAATTCTTGTTTTTATAAAAGAAATAGGATTTCGATTGTTCTCAGCTGAAAATTCATCATCCAAAACCTCAAGTTTAGTTTGTATCTCCCGAATAGCACAACGATACATCATCATTAAATTATAAAATTTTGTAGCATTATTTAAAAACTGTAGTGATTCCGGACTGTCCATCCTGAGTTTTTTTACTTCATCTTTTGTCATGGAACTTTCCTTTCTACCTCATCCCTGATTTCAAAACATTATTTATTTTGATAGTTGATTCGTTCTCCTTGAATTACTGGATAACAAATCATTTTATCACTATCCAGATTTTCTACATGCATATCTACTGCACTGATCTGATGGTTTTCATAAGTATTGTAATAATAAATACCTTTTGTAACATTACAACACGACGTATACAATGTGATTTCATATTTTCCATCCGCTACTTCGCAACATCCTCGTTGCTGATCCACAGATCCGAGAATGTGGAAGAATTGGCTAACGCTTTCTTCCTCTGATTCACCTGAAATTGCATTTACCTTTGTAAAAGCTACACGTACAAAGCGTGAGGAAGATGAGAGATCTCCCGGAAGACCTAATCCTCCCATACCTCTACTATATGCATCAAGAGCCAAATTCTCGCAGAAAGTATTTCTGGGCTGTTTAGGAGATAAATACATATAATTATTTAGTTGAAACATCTGCTGTGGAAATGGCGGATTATTCGTAAGCACTCCTACTGGATTGTCATAAATATGTAAACCATCTGACATAGATTCTACCGTAATTGACTCATTCTCATCAGAAATGATCCAGTGTAATTGTGCTAATGGGAATTGCTCGCTGAAAGGAGTATTAACAATATTAATTCGTTCAAGAAGCTCGCGAACTTCAACTAAAGAAGAACACTGACTTAAAATCCACGGAATAAATTCAAACTGTGCAATATTTTCCACATCTGGCTTAATCGCGGCATAAACAGCATTTCCGACAAAATTCAGTCCTGCCATTGCCACTCCTTTTTCATTCATAGCATCATAATACAAAGGATAATCCTCTGCAACATGAGCCATTCCAATAATTGCATAATGATTTTTCATATCGCCAACATGGCGAAAATTAAACGCATAATTACGTGGTGTAATTACTATCTGATCACCATAAGAGAATTCATAATCGAGGGTTCGTCCAAAGTAAAAATCTTTTGTTTTATAAGTTGCTGCTGTACACATGATCGTTTATCCTCCTAAATAGATTGAAATATGTCAATGAGTTTTTTTCTTGAACAATAGTATAGCACAATCTTTATTTTGTTCCAACTTCATACATGATCATAACATGTAAACTTTAAACTATTTTCCTAGATTATTTCTCCATCAGTTTTTCAAACCATGTATCTACTGCAAAAATAAACTTATCTACATCCTTCCGTTCTGCCAGCATTTCCTGCAAAGATTTATGATGCACATATTTCTCCACATACACCCAGCAGGCAATGCTGCTGACCTCTGTGATGATATCAGCGAATATCTTTTGCATACTCTGCTCTAATCCTGCTACCTCTTCTTTGGAAACGATATCATACAGATCTGGCTTCTGAAATTCACTGTCCCTGCAGTGCTCATGGATCTCATCCATCTCTGACTTTACTTTATTGCGCACGTCTTCCGGAAGTTTCATATACTCCCAAATAAATGAGACCACATCCGCTGAGGTATCTTTTTTCATTGGCGGTAACTGTATGTAATCATTCTTTTTGTCCATGTTCCCATTCTCCTACGAATTTTCTATCTACCATTGAAATAATGGCATCCTCCTCAATCATATATCTGATAATGACAGGGACCTTTGTATATTTCAGTTGCTGTGCTGCATACTTTCTTCTGTGACCTGAAATGATTTCATAAAATCCTTCCGGTCTCGGTCTTACAATCAGAGGATTAAGAATCCCATATTTCTTGATGGATTCCTGTAACTCTTTCATCTGACTGTCTGCCTGTACCTTGAATGGATGATTTTTAAAGTCCCTGAGCCGTTCAATCTCTATCTCAACGACTTTCTCATCTGGATCTCTTTGATCTTCTTTTCGTACTTCCATGTAATCCTCCTTTTCTCCTGGACAAAAAATGCCCAGACTAGACTTGTTACATCTAATCTGAGCATCTATCTTTCTCAGGTCTGAATCGTACAGACAAGAAAACCAAATTTACATCCATTGACAACCCTTTTTCTTCCCTACGCCATATGCCACACATCCGGGTGGAAAATCATAATTTTCAAATGGGTGGCAAAATCTTATTTTGGGTGGATGAAATCCTTCTGTTTTTTCAATTCCGGGTGGAAATTTCCACCCAAGATACAAAAAAAGCAGCAATGACTATTTCAATCATTACTGCTTCGAACTGATGTTCCCGGCGGGAATCGAACCCACAATTACAGCTTAGGAGGCTATTGTTATATCCATTTAACTACGAGAACAAATGCCGTATTTCCGGGCTTTTTCGACCCTTTGGCTCCGGCTGCCATCATTTATAACTCCAACACTTTCGTGATGAATTATCTCTTTCTTATCTCTTCTGATTTTTCAGATTTCGCTTCCTTAAGTGACCCTCAAACGCTACCCTTTTTCTTCAAAAGGGTTCCGCCATGGTTCTACCTTAGGAGGCGCTTGTTATATCCATTTAACTATGGGAACATTTTCATACCTTTTTAGTTTAGCATATTTATGAACCGCTCGCAACAGTAATTTCGCCACTACACACATTCTCTACACATTTTCATTTGGGAAATTAATATAGCCCTGCATCCAGATCATACCCTTGAACCGCCGTCCTACTGCTGGTTCTCCATAGAGATCTTCCTGATTGATGCACATCTCAAAAATAAGATCATTACAATTCAGGGTCATCTGATAGATTTCTTCTCCGGTCAGCTTATTTTTAACCAGATTGCAGTCCACGATCTCTGCCAGGATAGAATACTGGTCACATTCCACGCCATAGGGCATGAAATAGGTATCAACCAGACTGAATACATCTTCCTGCTGAATTCTCCTGGAAATGGTCGTATAAGTGTCCATATCCTCCAGAGTCAGACTTTCAATCGCTTCTTCGTCACCTTTTCTGGCAGCATTAATAAGCTGGCTTCTGTTGATCGATGTATTTCTGTTTTTGATCAGATCCTTTTCTGTTTTCATCAGGGGCATCATGATCACCCCATGCGTGGAAAGCGCAGAAAGTGTCAGTGTCGTTCCTTGGACAGGCAGCATCCCGGCATTCTGGACTTTGATATAAGTAACCATATTCTGCAAATAGAAGATCAAAGAAACGCCGATCTTTACATCATCGCAGACTCCGGCATAGCTTTCCTGCGCAGCATGCCGCTCTACAGTCACATCTTCCTCTGAACTGATCATGTTCCCTTTAAAGTAGGGGAAATAGTAGTCAAATGTGAACCTGTCATCTTCATCGAATTCTCCACAGACTGCTATTCCCATCCTCTCGGCAAAATCCATGCCAAAAACAGCAAGAAGCGTCTTTTCTCCGTTGGAAGTATATGCTCTGTCTGTTCCGTTCACCACAATATCTGTCAGGATCTTCTGCAGTTCTTTCCTGTCTTTTATTTTGCTGAAGCCAATCGCTCTCAGATATTTATGCAAGAATTTCACCTCCCATTTTCTTTAATCAGTCTTTAATTTATCTGATTTCCTTCATACCACCCATGTAAGGCTGAAGAACTTCAGGAATCTTCACGCTTCCATCTGCCTGAAGATTATTCTCCAGAAATGCGATCAGCATTCTCGGAGGAGCAACCACTGTATTATTTAATGTATGTGCAAAATACTTTCCGTTTTCGCCATTTACTCTGATCTTCAGTCTTCTTGCCTGTGCATCACCAAGATTAGAACAGCTTCCTACTTCAAAATACTTCTGCTGTCTGGGTGACCATGCTTCTACGTCATAGGACTTCACCTTCAGATCTGCCAGATCTCCGGAACAGCACTCAATAGTTCTTACCGGAATATCCATGGAACGGAACAGATCTACAGTATTCTGCCACAGCTTATCAAACCACATTGCAGAATCCTCCGGCTTGCAGACAACAATCATTTCCTGCTTCTCAAACTGATGGATCCTGTAAACGCCTCTTTCTTCAATACCATGTGCTCCCTTTTCTTTTCTGAAGCAGGGTGAATAACTGGTAAGTGTCTTGGGAAGCTCTGCCTCGGGAACGATAGTATCGATAAACTTACCGATCATGGAATGTTCACTGGTTCCGATCAGATAAAGATCCTCACCTTCGATCTTATACATCATGGCATCCATTTCTGCAAAGCTCATGACACCGGTTACTACATTGCTTCTGATCATGAAGGGAGGTACACAATAAGTAAATCCTCTGCCAATCATAAAATCTCTTGCATAAGAAATTACTGCCGAATGTAATCTTGCGATATCACCCATCAGATAATAGAATCCGTTTCCGGCTACCTTTCTCGCACTGTCAAGATCAATACCATTAAATCTTTCCATGATTTCTGTATGATATGGAATTTCAAAATCAGGAACAACAGGCTCACCGTATCTGGTAATTTCAACATTTTCCGTATCATCCTTACCGATTGGAACACTGGGATCGATGATATTGGGAATTACCATCATGATCTTTGTTACCTTTTCTTCCAGTTTCTTTTCTTTCTCTTCCAGTTCTACCAGTCTCCTGGCACCTGCAGCAACCTCTGCCTTCCTGGCTTCGGCCTCCTCCTTCTTGCCCTGTGCCATCAATGCTCCGATTTCCTTGGAGAGCTTATTTCTGTTTGCTCTCAGGTCATCTGCTTCCTGCTTTGTCTTTCTGCTTTCCTCATCCAGAGCGATTACTTCATCAACAAGGGGAAGCTTACTGTCCTGAAACTTCTTCTTGATATTTTCTTTCACTGCCTCAGGATTTTCTCTTAAAAATTTGATGTCTATCATAATAAAGACTCCTCTCTATAAAATACGCTTTTAATATTGTAATGTTATTATGTAACCTATTTTTATTCAAGTACTTTTTCTACAAAAATGCTCGTTTTCTGCGTAAGATCTATGATTCTATCCTCTGCAGATCCATTATCACCCTGGCTTGCTTCCAGTCTGATCACCGGTCTATCCGGGAACCCTTTACTCTGCTTCAGTACTGTTCCCCTCTTTCCATTATTCAGAAGAACCTTGCTTCCTACCGGGTAAACGGCTACAAACTCCAAAAAAATATCTACGATATCTGAATCGAAAGAAACTCCTCTATATGCCTTCAGATATTCTACTGCCTGATAAACCTTTTCTCTCCGATAGCCAATCCCACAGATCATTTCATCAAAAACATCACAAACACTTACAATTCCAATTTCCTTTCGAACCTCTGCCGGTCTGATTGGAAATCCATTTCTGTCTTTTCTTTCATGATGATAAAGAACGATCTGTTTTACCAGACCTGAAATCCAATCCTCATCCTTCAGTGCCACATATCCATACACCGGATGTTTTCGATATTCTGCTGCTTCCGTTTCTGTCATCTCATGAACATTTCTGTTTACATAATTAATTGGAAGATACCTAAGTCCGATATCATGAAGAAGACATCCGGCAGCAATATCATGAACTGTACTTTTGTCAATTTTCATCCGAAGTGCTGTAAGTGTTGCAAGTGAACATACGTTCACTGAATGCTCATAGATATCTGAGCTTCTCTCCTTAATATCATAAATTTTTTCAACGATCCTGTTTTCTTCCAGCACACTCATAATAATATGATCTGCTGTTTCAGACAGTTTCATCAGTTCTTTATTTTTTGAATACAAATGTCTTTCCATGATATGCTTCACTTTATCATGGAACTCATTCTCCAGACTCGTCTTCAGAAGCAGCACTTCATTCTTCTCTTCCAGCTTTTCCTCAATATAAACCTCTGTGATTCCCAGACTGTTTATTTTTGCAATATACTCCGGTCTCAAAACAATCCCTGCTGAAAGAAGTACCTTAAGTTCTGATGTGAGAATATCCTTTGCCAGAATTTCTCCGCCTGTTAATTCTTGTATCTTACAAAGCTTCATCTTACCTCAATTACTCCGATTTACTCTGTTTTTTCCATTGCCATCTCTAATGCCTGTTTTTCTTCTTCACCAAGAGAGATTGCACATTCTCCGTTTATGATTTCTTTTGTATAGGAATAACAACCATCTGCACTGTGTACCGAATTCAGAACAAATCCGTTGTTATTCTCATCCAGAAGGGCAAGACTGAAGCTCAGCTTTCCACCCATCTGATTAAACGCATCATATTTAATTATTCCAATTTTCTGGAAGGTTGATTCCATTCTCTTATATAAAGTATGGATATCTTTTTTATTTTTTTCAATGGATGATTTCAGAAACCGGTTATCCTCAAAGAGACCTGATATTTCATCTTCAAGACTCTTCGCACTCTTACCTGTCATGAACCTTGCATATTTCTTTTTCATTTTAGAAATAGCCCGCATGTTTATAATATTCCATATGATCAACAGAATAATGACTATAAGCATGACAGTAATGACAATTCCCAGATCCAGATTTCCTAATCCCAAACTGCTTAAAAAGGAATTATTCATCTTCTTTTGTACCTTTCTCTGTCAATTTTTTCTGATATTAATTTTGTCTTGTGAGCATATCAACGAGCTTGTCCAGGTCATCATGGTTGTAGAATTCAATTTCAATTTTTCCTGCACCATTTCCTTTACCACTAATTGAAACCTTTGTACTCAGTTTTTCTTTCAGTCTGTCCTCAATATCCTGGTAAATAATTTCAAGACTCTTGTCTGTTTCATTTGGTTTTCTTAATTTTGTAGTTGATGGTTTACCAATATTCTTTACCAGCTTCTCTACGTCACGAACACTTAATTTCTCATCAAAAATTTTCTGTGCAATATTATATTGCTCTTCCGGATCCTCAATTCCAATTAAAGCTCTTGCATGACCGGTTGAGATCATGCCATTAATTATCATCTGTTGAACTTCGTCACAGAGTTTAAGCAGACGCATGGAGTTTGTAACAGCAGTTCTGCTCTTAGATACTCTGTCAGCTACTTCGTCCTGTTTCAGATTAAACTCCGTTAACAGTCTCTTGTATGCCTGTGCTTCTTCAATAGGATTCAGATCCTCTCGCTGAATATTTTCAATCAGGGATATTTCAACAATTTCCTGATCTGTTAGGTTCTTGATTATAACAGGAACCTCTTTTAACCCTGCTTTTTTTGCAGCACGCCATCTTCTCTCTCCGGCTATGATCTCATAATAGCTTTTCCTATCCTGTACAAGGATCGGTTGCAAAAGTCCAAACTGTTTGATAGATTCAGCCAGTTCTTCCAGTGCATCTTCATCAAAATTTTTCCTGGGCTGCTCTCTGTTAGGTTCCACCTTTGTAATATTTACAATCGTTTCTCCTTCCAGCTTCTCTGTCTTTTCCTGCCTTGCCTTTGGCTCTGCCTTTTTGGAACTGACACTACCGAGTGATTCCGGTATTAAAGCATCCAGTCCCTTTCCCAATCCCCTAGCTGCCATACTTTAATCTTCCTTTCTATTTATCACTTCTTCTGCTAAAGACATATATGCTTCTGCACCTGCTGATTTTGAATCATACATATTGATCGGTTGTCCATAGCTTGGTGCTTCTGCTAACCTGATATTTCTAGGAATCAATGTTTTAAAAACCTTTTGATTTAGATGACTTTTAACATTTTCAACAACCTGCATAGAAAGATTTGTTCTAGAATCATACATAGTAAATACAACTCCTTCCATATCCAGATCCGGATTCAGTCTTTCTTTAACCAGATTTACTGTATGTATTAACTGGCTTAATCCTTCCAACGCATAATACTCACATTGAATAGGAACAAGAACTGTATCTGCAGTTGTCATAGCATTAATTGTCAACATATTTAAAGAAGGAGGACAATCTATGATAATATAATCATAACTTTCTCTTATCCACTCTACTTCTCTCTTCAGTATAAATTCCTTTCTGTCTACACCTATCAATTCAATCTCGGCAGCTGCCAGATTTACATTGGAAGGAATAATTGATACTCCGGGAATAACATCATTTAAAATACATTCCTTGATAGAGCACTCACTTAAAATCAATTCATAGATTGTGTTATCAAGATCATTCTTTTCTACACCAAATCCACTTGTTGTATTTCCCTGAGGATCTGTATCTATTACCAGAACCGATTTTCCTTTCTCAGCCAGAGATGCTGATAAATTGATAGAAGTCGTAGTCTTTCCTACTCCTCCCTTTTGATTTGCGATTGCAATCACTCTTCCCATAATTAGCTTTTTGTCCTTTCTTTTGGTCAGAACTCTTCTCTCTTTTTCAATTTTTCGTACTTTATGATTATATCACTTCTTATTTTTTTATTCTACCGGATTTAAAAACTTGTATTTTTCAATTTTTTAACCCCTATATCTAGTATAGCGTTTTTGATAATAAGCTACATATAATCAATGTTTCACGACCTTTTTTCTTCTGTTTTTGATGTTTCACAGGTTCTTACTACTAGATTTTGTATTAAAATGTTTCACGTGAAACATTATCTTGTGTTTTCTTTTTTAGCTTTAGAAATGTTTCACGTGAAACATTATTATTAATCAAAATATCACTTAAAAAGGATCCGATCAATCAGGTCATTTTTCATATATATAGCAAAAAAGAGACATCTACCAGAACCCATGATAGTGTCTCTTCATTAATCATTATCTTCTATTATTAATTTTCATAAAGATTAACAATATTATTCCTGATAGCAAATACTGCAGCCTGTGTTCTATCCGAAGCATCTATCTTTTTAAAGATATTAGAGATATGATTCTTAACCGTTCTTTCACTGATATTCAAGTTCACAGCAATTTCTTTATTAAACATACCACAGGCAACCTGTGTAAGGATCTCTACCTCTCTTTTTGTAAGTGATGCAAGCTTTTCCCTATCCATATCCCTGTTGATCAATCTGGAATTAAGAGCAGGAATTAAATTAGGCTGGATATAAGATCCTTCATCAATAACAGCATTAATAGCCTGTTTTAACTCTGCAGATCCGGAATCTTTTAAAATATATCCATTAGCACCAATATCAACTGCCTTTACAAGGTACTCTACCTCACTATGTACTGTCAGTATTAAAACTTTGAGAGGATCATTCTTCTCCTTTAATTCCTTCAATACATCAATGCCATTCATATTCGGCATATTAATATCAAGAAGAAGAATATCGGGTTTTACATTCTTCAATTTTTCAAGACACTCAATTCCATCACTTGCCTCAGCAATTACTTTCATTGATCCATCAAATTCAAGCAGTTGTTTAATACCTTCTCTGATCAAAACATGATCATCTGCAAGCATTACATTAATCATATGTTTTTATTCCTCCAAGATAAGAAAAGCTAAAATTATTAAGATGAAAAATTATAAGGAAAAGAAATAAATATTCTTGTTCCTTCCCCAATATTAGAATTTATCTCAAAAATACCGCCAAGAAGAAATACTCTTTCCTGCATAACTGATATGCCAAAATGTTTATCTGCCGGACAGCCTTCTTCCTTAACGAATCCTTTTCCATTATCAATTACTTTGATAACCAGATGATCATCTGTTTTTTTAATAGATAATTCAACTTTGGAACCTTTGGAGTGTTTTACTGCATTTAACAATGCTTCATGAACTATCCTGTATACTGATACCAAAAATAACTGATAATTCTTCTGATCCTTTTCTACCTTTGTATCAAAAATATCAACATCAGATATAAAAGTAAATTCTGGGTTCTGAGTTTTCAGTGTATCAATCAGATTTTCTATACACTGATTAAAACCAAGATCATCAAAGGACATTGGTCTTAAATCAAACACCGTATCTCTAATCTCATCAATTGCCTTTTTTAGTGTCTGTGAACAGCTTTCCAATTCGAGTTTAGCCTGAATTGGATCTTTATCAATATATAAAGAAGATAATTCCAGACCATGAATTAAATGAGTAAGATTTTGAATAGAAGAGTCATGTAACTCCCTGGCAATTCTTCCTCTTTCCTTTTCCTGCATATCCAGGATAATTAAATGAAGATTACCCTTTGTCTTCTTATGCTCTTCGATTAAAAAAGAAATTCTTTCAATATCTCCTTCTATTTTTCCTATCTTTTTATAATAGGAATCATTATCGATTTCTAATTTATCTTTTTCCTCTCTGACTTCTTTGATTTCTTCCCTATGTAAACTTTCTGCTGTTCTTGGAGAAAAAACTTTAAAATCAGATGCTTCTGTCATAGAATCTAAGAAGGTATCAATTTCTTTAATACGGTTAAGATTTTTAGATAGTTCTTTTTCAATTTTCTTTTTTTCCTGAAGCCTATCTTTTAAAAGCTCATCCAAGGTCTTCAGTTGATCATCATTCATGAGATATTATCCTAATCTAAGAATATAAAAATAATATATTCTATCATATACTAATTTCGACAATAAGAAAAGAAAAATTTTTCTTATACTTACCACAGAACATATAATATGACATTAATGTCATATTTAAGAAATTGGTTCCTTTGAAGGCAGTCCTGCTTTTCTTGGATACTTTCCCGGTGTAGCTGATTTCTTTTTTATGATAAAAAGATTTCTGTAAATATCAGAATCTGGAAGTTCAAAGGTAACCTGATTTTCATACTCGCCGCCAAGAACAGAAATGGCTTTCCCCGAAACATCAAATTCTTCTGAAACCTTTTCTGACTTATAGGAAATAAATCGACCATTCTTTTTTACAAAAGGAAGACAATATTCTGACAGGGTAGCCAGATTGGCAACTGCTCTGGAAACACAGAGATCAAAGCTTTCTCTGTATTCTTTATTTTGGGCAAAATCTTCTGCTCTTCCATGCACGGCAGTAATGTTCGTAAGCTGCAGCTTACTAATCACTTCCTTCAGAAAATTTACTCTTTTATTCAATGAATCCAGGAGAACAACAGAAATATTTGGAAAAACAATTTTCAGAGGAATACCTGGAAATCCTGCCCCCGTTCCTATGTCGATCATTCTGTATTTTTTTTCTCCAAGATCCGGAATAGCACGGATCAAAGAAACACTGTCTGTAAAATGTTTCTTCAGTACTTCATCAAAATCTGTAATTGCTGTCAGATTCATAAAAGAATTCCATTCAATGAGCATATTGTAATATAAAAGAAACTGCTCTTCCATCTCTGCAGTAAGTTCTATTCCAAACTCATTCAAATCTTTTTTTAACTGTGAAAAATCTTTTTTCAAATTATTCTACCTTATCTTTCCTGTTATATTGTTCCAGATAAACCAGAAGAACAGAAACATCTGCAGGTGATACACCGGAAATCCGGGATGCCTGACCAATTGACATCGGATGAAAGCTTTTCAGCTTCTGTCTTGCTTCAATTCGAAGGCTCGGTACACTGTCATAATCGATATCAGCAGGAATCTTCTTTCTTTCCATCTTTTTAAACTGTTCTACCTGTCGAAGCTGACGTTCAATATATCCTTCATATTTAATTTCAATCTCTACCTGTTCAATTACATCTGCAGGAAGAGAAGGTCTGTCCGGATCAATTTCAGAAAGAATCTCATAGCTAAGCTCCGGTCTGCATACAAGCTCTGCCAGATTACTTCCTGTTTTCAATGTAGAGCTGTTATGTCTTATCAGAAAATCCTGATTTTCCTTAGAAGCACCTACCGTATGCTCCTTCATACGACAGATTTCTTCTTTTATCATCTGTTTCTTTTTCAGAAGTGACTGATACTGCTCTTTACTGATCAGTCCGATCTGATATCCTTTTTCCCGGAGGCGGAGATCTGCATTATCCTGGCGAAGAAGAAGTCTGTATTCAGCCCTTGAAGTCATCATTCTGTAAGGTTCATTATTTTCTTTTGTTACAAGGTCGTCGATCAGAACTCCTATGTAGGCTTCCGATCTGTCCAGGATGATCTGCTCTCTCGAAAGAAGAAACATGGCCGCATTCACACCGGCCATAAATCCCTGAACAGCAGCTTCCTCATATCCACTGCTTCCATTCAGCTGACCACCACTGTAGAGTCCTTCCACATCCTTGAAACGTAAAGTAGGATAAAGCTGCTTTGAATTGATACAATCATACTCAATCGCATAGGCATTTCTTACAATCTTGCAATGCTCCAGTCCCGGAACTGTCCGGTACATGGCAAGCTGTACATCCTCCGGCAGTGATGAGGACATACCTCCTACGTACATTTCATTTGTATGGAGTCCTTCTGGCTCCATAAATACCTGATGTCTTTCTTTTTCGGCAAATTTAACAACCTTATCTTCAATAGAAGGACAATATCTTGGTCCGGTTCCTTCTATAATTCCTGCATAAATAGGAGATCTGTCCAGGTTTGCCCTGATGATCTCATGCGTTCTTTCATTGGTATAAGTCAGATAACAGGACACCTGGTCAATCTGTACATCCTCCGGATTGGTAGAAAAAGAAAAGGGAACAACTCTCTCATCACCAAATTGTTCTTCCATTTTAGAAAAATCAATACTTCTTCGATCCATCCTGGCAGGTGTTCCTGTTTTAAACCTTCTCATCTCTATACCCATCTCTTCCAGAGAAGCTGACAGATGAGTCGCTGCCATCAGACCATTAGGTCCTGTATGAGTAATTGCTTCACCACAAAGACATCTTGCATTCAGATAAGTTCCTGTACAGAGTACCACTGCCCTGCATTCATAAATGGCACCAGTAAAGGTTTTCACACCGACAATCTTCTTCGTGGCATTGTCATCAGAATTTGTATTTTCTTCCCAGAGAAGCTCGCAGATTTCTGCCTGTTTGATAGTAAGATGATCCTGGTTCTCCAGAACCTTTCTCATAGCTCTGCTGTATTCTGCTTTATCTGCCTGGGCACGAAGAGAATGAACAGCAGGACCTTTGGAAACATTCAGCATTTTTGACTGAATAAAGGTCTTATCAATATTCTTACCCATCTCTCCGCCAAGTGCATCCAGCTCCCTGACAAGATGTCCCTTGGAGGAACCACCAATATTAGGATTGCAGGGCATCAAAGCAATACTGTCCACACTCACTGTAAAGATAACAGTCTCAAGACCAAGTCTTGCACAGGCAAGCGCTGCCTCACAGCCTGCATGACCGGCACCAACTACACATACATCAACTTTTTCTCTGATACCAGAAGTTTTTAACATGGAAATCTATATCCTCATTTCTTCCTGAAAACAAACTTGAAAACTATTTAACTTCAATGCAGGTAAAATCTTCATTTCTGCGGTTTACAGGCACAGCCCATCTTACTGCATTGGTTAAGATCCTCTGTATCTGCGGATTATAATAAGTAGGATATTCCTCATGTCCCGGCTGGAAATAAAAGATCTTTCCATTTCCTCTTAAAAATACACATCCGCTCCGGAAAACCTCCTGATTGGAAAACCATCCGAGAAATACAATATCATCAGGCTTTGGAATATCAAAATACTCTCCGTACATTTCCTCTTCCTCCAGAAATACAGGTTCTGTAATTCCTTCTGCAATAGGATGAGAGGGATTGATACAGATCAGCTTTTCCCTTTCACCATGCTTCCAGCGCAGTGTCATAGAAGTACCAAGAAGAAGCTTTAACGGTTTGCTGTAATGAGCCGCGTGAAGTGGAATGAACCCCATGCCATTCAAAACATGTCTTTTCACTCTTTCTGCATTTTCATCTGTTACCTTATCATGAGACTGATGGCCCCACCAGAGCAGTACATCTGTATTCTTCAGAATTTCTTCTGTCAGTCCCTGTCCCTCTGACTGCAGAGTCACACATCTGACCTGCATATCCTCATTTTTGGAAAGAAAATCTGAAAGACATACATGAATTCCATCCGGATAAATCTTTTTAACCTCTTCATACATTTTTTCTTCTTCAAATTCATTCCATATTGTTACTCTTATCATAACAGACAATCCTCACAATTTTATCTATTCTGACGGTCATAGGTCATAAACAGAAATTTTTTAAATAAGCTGCTGAGCTTTCCATATCTGATAACTGATCTAAGGATCCAAAATGCTCTATTGATAAATATCCATCATATCCACTTGCAATGATCTGATCCAAAATTTCCTTCATCTGGATACATCCACTTCCTACTGCACAGGAATACATTTTCTTTCCATCAACAGTTTCCTTCGGTTCCTCTCCTTCCTTTGCAGTGAAGCTTCTGTCCTTACAATGGACATGCCGGATCCTGTCAATAAACAGCGGAAGAACTTTCAGGGAATCTTCTCCGCTATAAAGAAAATTACCTGTGTCAAAGGCACAGTAAAGATCAGGAATTCTTTTAAGGAAAACAGAAAGCTGTTCTGCAGTGGCAAAAGGCGCTTCCTTTCCATCAAAATCTTCCAGTACGACCATGATATTTCTTCTCTTAGCATATTCACAGATATCCTTAAGAGCCATTATCATTTTATCTAATTTTTTCTGATAAAGAAAGGGGATAAACTCGACTTTCTTCAAAAAACCAGGAATCAGCATTATCCTTCTGATATCATGCTTTTCTGCAAAGTCAACCATTCTCCTTCCATCTTCCACTGTATTCCCATGAGCAAAATCAAAAAATCCATACATACAGCTTACAGAAAAATCTGCTTCCTTTAAATTTTTGAAAAGAGAAGCTTCCTCCTTTACAGCCCTTTCATAATCAAGCTCTACAGCATCTATGCCAAAGGATCTTACATTTTTATAAATGTTCTTTACTGGTTTAATATGATTCTGCCTTGCCGCCTCTTCAATATGATCATAAAAAACAGCTATTTTCATCTTTTTATCCTTTCTACTTACCCATACAGAATTTGGAAAATATTTCGTTTACAAGATCGTCTGAAACTTCTTCTCCAATAATAGATCCAAGAGAAGTATAAGCGCTCATCAGGTCAATGGAATAAAAATCTTCCGGCATATGATTTTCAATACTTTGCTTTACCTGCTTTAAGCTTTCCAGTGTCCGAAGCAATGCTTCCTTATGACGCATATTAGTAATGACCACTTCCTGATCCGGATTAATCTTTCCTGTGAAAAACATATCCTTTACATTATTTTCAAAAAGATCAATTCCTGTAGCATCCTTTGTTGAGGTTCTTATCATAACAGAATCCTTTCCTGTCATTTCGAGAAGATCATCCTCATTAATAACAGAAGGAAGATCTGTTTTATTCATAAGGATCACTGATTTTTTATCATGGATCATTTCAAAAATCATCTGGTCATTGCCGTCCAGGGGAACCGATGCATCTACTACATAAATAATAAGATCCGCGTCCATGGCTGCCTTTCTGGCTCTTTCCACACCGATTTTTTCCACAGTATCCTCTGTATCACGGATTCCTGCAGTATCAATCACATTCAGGCTGATTCCATGAAGATTGATATTTTCTTCCAGAACATCCCTTGTTGTTCCTGCAATATCCGTAACGATCGCTTTTTCTTCACCGGCAAGAATATTCAGAAGTGAGGACTTTCCGGCATTTGGTTTTCCAACAATGACAGTTTTGATCCCTTCCTTCATGATCCTTCCACTGTCTGCAGACTGTAGTAGGTTATCCACAGCTTTTATTAAAAAATCTGTTTTTATCAACAATTTTTCAGGATAATCATCAAGACTGATATGTTCAGGATCATCCAGTGCAGATTCTATAAATGCAATCTCATAAATAATATCAGAACGAAGCTGCTTTACCTTCTCTGATACTTTTCCCCGAAGCTGTCCTACTGAGCTTTTCAGTGCCATATCATTTTTGGAAGAAATCACATCCATAACTGCTTCTGCTTCTGAAAGATCGATCCTTCCATTTAAAAAAGCACGTTTTGTAAATTCACCCGGTTCTGCCAGTCTGGCTCCATTCGTTATCACAAGCTGCAATATCCTGTTCATCACAAGCATACCACCATGGCAGTTAATTTCTACTGTATCTTCAGTTGTGAAGCTTCTTGGACTTTTCATGACACTTACCATAGCTTCATCAACAGTTTCTTCTCCATCCTTAATAAAGCCATAATGAATCGTATGACTTTCTGCATCCTTTATTTTAATATTTTTATTTGCCGGTAAAAAAATTCTCTCAGCTACAGCAAAGGATTCTGATCCGCTGATCCTGATGATTCCAATTCCTGAATTTGTCATACCGGTTGCAATTGCCGCAATTGTATCTGAATTATACATTTTTTTCCTTTTCCATTTAAAAGAAAAAGCCGGGGCAAATATGATATCTGCCCCAGCTTTCAGCGTCTTATTTCTTTAAAGTAACAACAACTCTTCTGAAAGGCTCTTCTCCTTCACTGTGGGTTGTAACATATTTATCATTCTGAAGCGCTGAATGGATGATTCTTCTTTCATAAGGATTCATAGGCTCCAGAGATACACTTCTCTTTGTTCTCTTAACCTTATAAGCAATATTCTTTGCAAGATTTTCAAGAGTCTCTTTTCTTCTCTTTCTGTAATCCTCAGTGTCAACCTTAACTCTTATATATTCTTCAGAATCCTTATTTACAACTAAAGATACCAGATACTGCAGGGAGTCCAATGTCTGTCCTCTCTTACCGATCAGTACACCCATTTCATCTCCACTCAGCTCGATGTCAATGTTTTTATTCTCTTCATCGTATTTTACATCAACAACAACTGCCATATTCATGGCCTCAAATACATCTTTAAGGAAATCCTTTGCCACATCGGCTACAGAAGATTTTGCCTTTGCTCTGATGATAGCAGGTTTGGCACCAATTCCTAAAAAGCCTGAAGAACCTTCTTCTACTACTTCATATTCAAGTTTATCACTGGGAACCATCAGCTTCTGGCACGCTTCAGTGATAGCATCATCAACAGTTTTTGCAGAAAATTCAGTAAATTCCATATTTCCTTACCCCCTATTTATTATTCTTTTCGTTATAATCTCTTACCATATTGGCCTTGGCTGCAAGAGAACCAGGCTTTGCATTCTTTGCGTAGCTTCCTATACTGTCCTTTGCTGCCTCATTCTTTTCCTTATCTGAAACAGATTTTACAGCAGCCTTCTGTGTCATTGACTTCTTTGGAGCTGCATTTACATTTCTTGTATTGATCGTTGCATTTTTGTTTAATGTCTTAGGATCAATCCCTGCTTTTTTCAGCTTTTCTTCTCTCTTTGATTCATTTTTCTTAATAATCTCATCAATATCCATCTTATCAATGTGCTTATTGATCACTACCTGCTGGATACTTCTTACAACAGAACCCGCGATCCAGTAAAGTCCCATACCGGCAGGAAGTGTAAAGCAGAAAAATGCTGACATAAGAGGCATCATTGTATTCATCATCTTCATGGACTGTGCCATGGAATCCTGCTGTGCATTTCCACTTGTTCCTGTAGAAGCCTGTGGCATCAGCTTAGTGTTGATCCACTGTGTAAGTGCAGAAAGTACAGGAATGATCACTGCTACGATCAATCCAAGCCACTGAATTCCATCCGGATGATTCCATGCCTGGCTTACCATATAGGAAGGTGAGTTTCCAATATTGATACCAAGGAAATTATTATAAGTATCGATCAGACCTCTTGTGGAATCATTACTTAAGATCAGTTGTCCATTATAAGTAAGATCTGCAAGGTTGTAATGTGCTGAAATCTCACTCATGTCAGAAGAAGAAAGCTTATTCAGTACATCAATGATTCCATTGGAAAGGTTAGTATCCAGACTCTTACTGTACATCTTTACCGCACTGGAAATCGTACTTGTTTCTGAATTTAATAAAAAGCTTCCCTTATCTGTAGCAATAATCTGATCTGCCAGTACACGGAATGTATCTCCGATTTTTGTTACATAAGCAGGCATTGCATAGATAACACGATACAGTGCAAACAGGATAGGCATCTGAATCAGAAGCTGGACACAGCTTCCGGAAGGTGATACACCATACTTAGCATAAACTGCCTGAGTTTCCGCATTCATGGCCATCATGGAATCATTATCTTTTCTGTTCTTGTACTTGGCCTGGATTGCCTGAAGCTCAGGGTTCATCTTGGCAGAAAGCTTACTGAATTTCTGCTGCTTGATCGTAAGAGGCATTAAAAGAAGATATATAACAATGGTGAACAGGATAATGGAAAGACCTACATTGGGAATTCCAATCTTGTCCAGTACAAAGAAAATACCCTCCATAAGATAACCTAATACTTTGGCGATTGGTCCTAAAATAGCACCATCATATGGGGTTAATATAATTCCTGACAAAATTTGCTCCTCCTGATTTATTCTCCTATAGAAGCCTGTCCTTACGGAACCGGATCATAGCCTCCCTTTGAAAAGGGATTGCATCTGATAATCCTCCATAAAGCAAGAAATCCCCCCTTAAAAGCACCATATTTTTCTACAGCCTCAAGTCCATATTCCGAACAGGTAGGAAAGTAAGGGCATTTCGTACTTTTGAGAGGAGAAATATATTTTCTATAGAAAAGAATCAATAAAATCAATATTTTTTTCATTTCATTTTTCAAATATGCGGATCAACACCGTCTACTGCTTCCAGTTTCTTCATATTTATAATATGATGAAGCTTTGCAAGATGTAATAAAGCGCTTTCTGTCTCCTGATAGGTAATGGCAGAAGCACTGTTTCTGGCTATGACTACTATATCTAAACCACTATTAAATATATTTTCCTGTAGTCTGTAACTTTCTCTTATCAATCTTGTTATTCTGTGTCTTATAATACTGTTTCCTACTTTTTTACTGACAGATATTCCCAGTCTGTTTCTCTCTGAATTATTTTCCATTACATACATGACCAAATATTTGTTGGCATAAGATTTGCCATTTCTGTAAACATTCTGGAAATCACAATTTCTTTTTAATGATTCGGAAAACTGCATTATTTTTAAAGACCTCCGTGAAAAAAAAGGCCACATAATGCGGCCTTATGCTGATAATACTTTTCTTCCTTTAGCTCTTCTAGCGGCTAATACTTTTCTTCCACCGGGAGTACTCATTCTGGCTCTGAAACCATGAACCTTTGAACGCTGTCTTGTCTTAGGCTGGAATGTCATCTTCATTACGATACACCTCCTTTACGAAACCTTAATCTATTTTAAGGTAAACAAATATTTGGTTCTTGTGAAAATATCATTTAAGATTATATAAGAAGAAACTGCTTCCGTCAAGAAAAACAGCGCTTTTTTTATCCACAAAGTTATCAACAAAAAATATAGGATATCATCATATCCACAATTTGTGGATAAATTGTGGAAAACTTTGAGGATAAGATTCCCGATTGAAATTTAAACCCTTTTATATTAATATAGTATGTGAGGAAATTTGTTTCTACATTATTTTTATATGAGGGAAGTATTATGGATTTTATTGAAAAGAACTGGGATTTAATCAAAGAAACACTGAGAAATGAATATGATCTTTCCGATATTTCCTATAATACATGGGTTAAGCCTCTCTCCTTCCACAGTGTCAGAGATGATGTAGTAACGATCATGATTCCTTCTGATCAGGCACATGCCCTGAAATATATTTCTTCAAAATATAAGAGTTATTTTCAGGTAACCATCTCTGAAATGATGGATCATACCTATGATATTTCCTTTGTTCTGGAATCAGATGTTAATAATAACAATGATGAAATGATGTCCCAGCCGGGTACCGTTTACAATATCAACTATGAAAATGCCAATCTGAATCCAAAATACAGATTCGATACCTTTGTTGTAGGTAATAACAATAAATTCGCACATTCCGCTTCTCTTGCTGTAGCAGAATCACCCGGAGAAGCTTATAACCCTCTTTATTTATACGGAGGTCCCGGACTTGGCAAAACTCACCTTATGCATTCTATCGGACATTTTGTTCTTGATCAGAATCCTGATAGAAAGGTTCTTTATGTTACCTCTGAGCAGTTCACCAACGAAGTTATTGAATCTATCCGTAGTGGTAACGCTGCCAAAATGAACAAGTTCAGGGAAAAGTACAGAACAGTAGATGTGCTTCTGATCGACGACGTACAGTTCATAATAGGAAAGGAAAGTACACAGGAAGAATTTTTCCACACCTTCAATGTACTGCATTCCGCCGGCAAACAGATCATCCTTTCTTCTGATAAGCCTCCAAAGGAGCTGGAAACTCTGGAAGAACGCTTCCGTTCCCGCTTCGAATGGGGACTGATCGCCGATATACAGCCGCCTGACTATGAAACCAGGATGGCTATTCTGAAGAAAAATGCAGAGAATTATAATAAGGTAATAAGCGAAGATATATTTGACTATATTGCCACAAATATTAAATCAAACATAAGAGAACTGGAGGGTGCCTACAATAAAGTAATTGCCTATTCCAGGTTAAATAATGTAGAGATTACACTGGACAATGTAAAGGAAGCCCTGAAGGATATTATCTCACCGGATGCCTCCAGACAGGTAACACCTCAGCTTATTATTAATATAGTAGCAGAGCATTTTGGAATCAAACCGGAGGATATCGTATCCAAAAGAAGAAACTCTGAATTTGTTCTTCCAAGGCAGATCTGTATGTACCTTTGCCGTATGCTTCTTGATGAATCTCTGCAAAGTATTGCTAAATCACTGAATAAGAAAGATCATACGACAGTTATCCACGGAATTGACAAAATTACTGAGGATATCAAGACGAATGAAGAGCTTAAAAACAGAATTGATGTCATTATGAAAAAAATCAATCCTGCTTAGATGTGAATAATTAAGGGTTTATCCTCACCTTAAAAATGATTATCCCCACGGTTATCATTTCAATTTTTCCTGAAAAATAGTATAATAAAGAGGTTATACACATATTAGCATCTACTACTATTTATATTACTAAATTATTTATATATAAATAACTTAAAGCCTGTCACATTTATCAACATCTCTTGGAAAGGAAATTATACACAAATGAAATTAATATGCAGTAAATCTAATCTATTAAATGGAGTAAATATTGTAGCAAAAGCAGTTCCTAACAAAACAACGATGTCAATTCTTGAATGTATCCTGATCGATGCAACAGGAAGTGAAATAAAGCTTCTTGCCAATGATATGGAGCTTGGAATTGAGACTGTTGTTGAAGGAGAGATCCTTGAAAAAGGACAGATAGCACTTGATGCAAAGATTTTCCTTGATATTGTAAGAAAGCTTCCTGACAATGATATTACGATTGTTACAGATTCTTCTCTTAAGACAAACATTACATGTGAGAAAGCAAAATTTACCATTATTGGTAAATCAGGTGATGATTTCTCTTATCTTCCTTCCATTGAAAGAATTGATTCCATTGTATTATCTCAGTTCACACTTAAGGAAGTAATCAGACAGACGATATTCTCCATTGCGGATAATGATAATAACAAGTTAATGACAGGTGAACTATTTGAAATTGATGGTGATATACTGAAAGTGGTATCTTTGGATGGACATCGTATTTCTATCCGTAAGATTATTCTCAAGAATCATTATCCTTCCAGAAAGGTTGTTGTTCCGGGTAAGACATTGAATGAGATCAGCAAAATCCTTTCCGGAGATATGGATAAGGACGTTTCTATATTCTTTACAGGTAAACATATTGTATTTGAGTTTGATAAGACAGTTGTTGTTTCAAGACTTATTGAAGGAGAATATTTTAAGATTGACCAGATGCTTTCCAGTGATTATGAAACAAAGGTTACTGTGAATAAAAAGGAGCTTCTGGAATGTATTGACAGAGCAACTCTTCTCGTGAAGGAAGGGGACAAGAAACCTATCATCATCAGTATTTCTGACGGAAATATGGAGCTGAAAATAAATTCCACAGTAGGAAGCATGGATGAGGAAATTGATATTATCAAGCAGGGAAAGGATATAATGATAGGATTCAATCCAAAGTTTATGATAGATGCCCTGAAGGTCATCGAAGATGAGGAAATTGATATCTATCTTGTAAATCCCAAGGCTCCCTGCTTTATCAGGGATATCAAGGAGAAATATATTTATCTGATCCTGCCTGTCAACTTTACCACAGTTGCATGATCAGTAAAAGTTTAGGGTAAAAGAAAATGGAAATAATTAAATTAAAAGAAGAATATATAAAGCTTGGGCAGGCCCTGAAGGCTGCAGGACTTGTAGAATCAGGAGTAGATGCCAAGTTTGCTGTTCAGGATGGTCTTGTAAAGGTAAATGGTCAGGTCGAAACACAAAGGGGAAAGAAGCTTGTTGAAGGAGATATTGTAGAATACGACGGAAACAGTATCAAAATTACAGGTTAGGGAAAGACATGATCATAAAATCACTGGAGCTTGCAAATTTCAGAAATTATGAAGAGCTGAATATCAGCTTTGATAAGGGTACCAATATTCTTTATGGGGATAATGCCCAGGGAAAAACCAATATTCTGGAAGCTATTTATGTATCTGCTACGACGAAGTCCCATAAAGGAAGCAAGGACAAGGAAATTATAAATTTCGATAAAGAGGAAGCACATATCAGAACCTATCTTGAGAAGGAAAATGTAGAGACAAGGGTGGATATGCATCTTCGAAAAAATAAATCAAAGGGAATTGCCATTGATGGGCAGAAAATTAAGAAAGCCGCAGATTTAATGGGGCTTCTTAATGTAGTTTTCTTTTCTCCTGAGGATTTAAGCATCATCAAGGATGGACCGGCTGAAAGAAGAAGATTTGCTGATATGGAGCTATGCCAGCTCGATAGCTTTTATCTTTATAATCTGAATCATTATAACAAGATCATAGGTCAGAGAAATAAGCTTCTGAAGGATATGTATTTCCAGCCGGAATTAAAGGAAACCCTGAATATATGGGATTCCCAGCTTGTTTCCTTTGGAAGTAAGATTATTGAAAGAAGAGAACAGTTTGTAAAACAGCTTGGTGATATTATCTTTGACATACATAAAAAGCTGTCTGGTGGAAAAGAAGAGCTTGTGATTGCTTATGAGCCGGATGTCAGTATAGAAGATTTTGAGAAACAGATGAAATATAACCAGGATAAGGATATCAGGCTGAAGCAGACAACGACAGGTCCTCATAGGGATGATTTTTCTTTTGTTGTAAATGGAGTGGATATCAGAAAATACGGATCACAGGGTCAGCAGAGAACAGCTGCCTTATCTCTGAAATTATCAGAAATTGAACTGGTAAAGAAGATCAGCAAGGATACACCGGTTCTTCTGCTTGATGATGTATTGTCAGAGCTTGACAGTAACAGACAGAATTATCTGCTTAACAGTATAGGTAATATACAGACGATCATTAGCTGTACCGGTCTTGATGAATTTATTAATAACCGCTTCGAGATCAACAAGATCTTTAAGGTTACAAATGGAACAGTGAATTGTGAAAATTAGCGTAAGAACGCAGAATAGGAGTTCTTTTTATGAGTAATGAATACGGAGCTGATCAGATTCAGATATTGGAAGGACTGGAAGCAGTCAGAAAAAGACCGGGTATGTATATAGGTTCAACATCCGGAAGAGGACTTCATCACCTTGTTTATGAAATTGTGGATAACTCTGTAGATGAGGCACTTGCAGGTTATTGTGATACAATCCAGGTATTCATCAATAAAGACAATTCAATTACTGTTATAGACAACGGAAGAGGTATTCCGGTAGGGATTAACCACAAATCAGGAATTCCGGCTGTAGAGGTTGTATTTACGATCCTTCATGCCGGTGGTAAATTCGGTGGTGGAGGCTACAAGGTTTCCGGTGGACTTCATGGTGTTGGTGCTTCTGTCGTAAATGCGCTTTCTGACTGGCTTGAGGTAGAAATTTATCAGGATGGAAAAATATATAAGCAGAGATATGAAAAGGGACATGTATGTTATCCACTAAAGGTAGATGGAGAGTGTCCGGCAGATAAAACAGGAACCAAGGTAAGCTTTAAACCGGATGCTACTATTTTTCAGGAAACTACTGTTTATGAATTTGATGTTCTGAAGCAGAGACTTCGTGAAATGGCATTTCTTACCAAAGGACTTAAAATAGTACTTACCGATCTTCGTGTGGAAGAGGGAGAAGAGCCTGTTGTAAGAGAATTCCACTATGAGGGTGGAATCAAAGAATTCGTCACTTATTTAAATAAAAGCAAAACTCCTCTTTATCAGGATATTCTGTATTTTGAAGGAACAAAGAATGGTGTTTATGTGGAAGTAGCCATGCAGCATAATGATTCCTATACAGAAAGCTCTTACAGCTTTGTAAATAATATCAATACACCGGAGGGTGGTACCCATCTGGTAGGTTTCAGGAATGCACTGACCAAAACCTTTAATGATTATGCGAGAAATAATAAGCTTCTGAAGGAAAGTGAAACCAATCTTACAGGTGATGATATCAGAGAAGGTCTGACAGCTATTGTAAGCGTTAAGATAGAGGATCCTCAGTTTGAAGGACAGACCAAACAGAAGCTTGGAAATACGGAAGCAAGAAGTGCTGTTGATAATATTGTAAGTGAGCAGCTTACTTATTTCCTTGAGCAGAATCCAACAGTTGCCAAGCTGATCTGTGAAAAATCCATTCTGGCTCAGAGAGCAAGAGATGCAGCCAGAAAGGCAAGAGATCTTACAAGAAGAAAAACAGCGCTGGAGGGTATGAGTCTTCCCGGAAAGCTTGCTGACTGTTCTGATAAGGATCCTGCCAACTGTGAAATTTATATTGTTGAGGGAGATTCTGCGGGAGGCAGTGCCAAAACTGCAAGAAGCCGTGCTACACAGGCAATTCTTCCTCTTCGTGGAAAAATTCTGAATGTTGAGAAGGCAAGACTGGATAAGATTTATGCCAATGCTGAGATCAAAGCCATGATCACTGCTTTTGGTACCGGTATCCATGAGGATTTTGATATCAGCAAGTTAAGATATCATAAGATCATCATCATGACGGATGCCGATGTGGATGGTGCACATATTGCTACTCTTCTGCTGACCTTTATTTATCGTTTTATGCCGGAGCTGATCAAGCAGGGTTATGTTTATATGGCGCAGCCGCCGCTTTATAAGCTTGAGAAAAACAAGAAGGTATGGTATGCCTACAGTGATGATGAGCTGAATGCAATCCTTGCCGAAGTTGGACGTGATCAGAATAATAAGATACAGCGTTATAAGGGACTTGGAGAAATGGATCCGGAGCAGCTGTGGGAAACAACCATGGATCCGGAGAAGAGAATACTTCTCCGTGTTACCATGAACGAAGAAGCAGAATCTGAAATAGATCTTACCTTTACTACTCTGATGGGTGATAAGGTAGAGCCCAGACGTGAATTTATTGAAGAAAATGCTAAATTTGTAAAGAATCTTGATATTTAATTTTCTGCAGGCAAAGCAAGAAAGAAAGGTTTGAGATGGAAGATAATATTTTTGACAAGATACATGAGGTAGATCTGAAGAAAACAATGGAAACCTCTTATATCGATTATGCGATGAGTGTTATCGCTTCCAGAGCACTTCCTGATGTAAGAGATGGTCTGAAGCCGGTACAGAGAAGAGTCCTTTATTCCATGATTGAATTAAATAACGGACCCGATAAGCCTCACAGAAAGAGTGCACGTATCGTCGGCGATACTATGGGTAAATATCATCCCCATGGCGACAGCTCTATCTATGGAGCGCTGGTAAATATGGCACAGCCCTGGTCTCTTCGCCATCCCCTGGTAGATGGACATGGAAATTTTGGTTCTGTGGATGGTGACGGCGCCGCTGCGATGCGATATACAGAAGCAAGATTAAGCAAGATTTCCATGGAGCTTCTTGCAGATATCAATAAGGATACTGTTGATTTCGTACCTAACTTTGATGAAACAGAAAAGGAACCGACTGTTCTTCCAAGCCGTTTTCCTAATCTTCTTGTGAATGGTACGACCGGTATCGCTGTTGGTATGGCTACCAATATTCCACCTCACAACCTAAGAGAAGTCATTGCTGCCGTTGTTAAGATCATTGATAACAGAATAGAGGAAGACAGAGAAACTTCCATCGAAGAAATACTTCCAATCGTAAAGGCTCCTGATTTTCCTACAGGCGGTATCATTCTTGGTACCAGAGGAAGTGAGGAGGCTTATCGTACCGGTAGGGGAAAAATCAGAGTACGTGCAGTGACTGATATTGAAACTATGGCAAATGGTAAGAGCAGGATCATAGTAACAGAGCTTCCTTATCTGGTAAATAAAGCAAATCTGATCCAGAAGATAGCAGAGCTTGTCAAATTAAAGAAAATAGATGGTATTACAGATCTTCGTGATGAATCAGACAGAGAGGGTATGAGGATTGTCATAGAGCTCCGCCGTGATGCTAATGCCAATGTGATCATGAACCAGCTGTATAAGCATACACAGATGCAGGATACCTTTGGTGTGATCATGCTGGCTCTTGTGAACAATGAACCAAAGGTCATGAACCTTCTGGATATGCTGATCCATTATATCAGACATCAGGAAGAGGTCGTAACCAGAAGAACCAAATATGATCTGAATAAGGCAGAAGAAAGAGATCATATTTTACAGGGCTTACTGATCGCTCTTGATAATATTGATGAAGTGATTTCCATTATCAGAAGCAGTCAGAATACACAGATCGCAAAGCAGAGATTAATGGATCGATTCGGTCTGACAGATGTGCAGTCCCAGGCAATCGTAGATATGAGACTTCGTACTCTGACAGGTCTGGAAAGAGAGAAGATCGAGAATGAGCATAAAGAACTGCTTGCCAGAATCGCAGAATTAAAGGCAATTCTTGCAGATGAAAAGCTCCTTCTTGGTGTAATCAAGACAGAGATCAGTGAAATTTCTGCAAAGTATGGAGATGACAGAAGAAGTGTTATCGGTTTTGATGAATATGATATTTCCATGGAGGATCTTATCCCCAGAGATAATACGATCATCGCCATGACAAATCTCGGATATATCAAGCGTATGACTGTGGATAACTTCAAGTCACAGAACCGTGGTGGTAAGGGAATCAAGGGAATGCAGACGATTGATGAAGATTTCATTGCAGATCTTCTTATGACGACTACTCATCACTATATCATGTTCTTTACGAATTTTGGAAGGGTTTACAGACTGAAGGCCTATGAAATACCGGAAGCATCCAGAACCTCAAGAGGAACGGCGATCGTAAACCTTTTGCAGATGAATCCTGGAGAAAAGATAACAGCTATCATTCCGATCAAGGATTTTGAAGAAAATAAGAATCTCTTCATGATCACAAAAAATGGTATTGCGAAGAAGACCAGTGTTATGGAGTATATGAATGTACGTAAGAATGGTCTTGCAGCAATCAGCCTGAGAGATGATGATGAATTGATCGAGGTTAAGATCACTGATAAAAATACAGAGATTTTCCTTGTAACAAAGCATGGTATGTGTATACGCTTTAAGGAAACAGATGTCAGGGCAACAGGCAGGAGCTCTATGGGTGTTATTGGTATGAATCTGGATGATGGTGATGAGATCATTGGCATGCAGCTTGATCATCAGGGAGATTCTCTTCTTATCGTTTCTGAAAATGGTATGGGTAAGCGTACATATCTGGATGAATTCACTGTCCAAAAGCGTGGCGGTAAGGGTGTTAAATGCTATAAGATCACAGAAAAGACAGGATATGTAGTTGGTGTCAAGGCTGTGGATGATGATCATGAGATCATGATGATCACAACAGCAGGAACGATCATCCAGCTCCGTGTAGCAGAAATATCAAAGCTTGGAAGGATCACCTCTGGTGTGAAGCTTATCAATCTGGATGATGGTGTTAAGGTTGCGCAGATCGCTAAGGTAAGAGAAAGGGTTTCCAATGGGGATCAGGAATTTGAAAATCCGGATGATGCCATGGAAGAAATAACAGAAGAAGATGAAGAAGTAACGCTTCCAAAAGAAGAAGAAGATGAGTGAGGAGATGAACTATTATGGAAAGTTACTCAATTTTAAAGGATCTTGCTATTATTATCATCGCAGCAAAGCTGTTCGGGATTTTGGCGAGAAAATGCAAAGCGCCTCAGGTGGTAGGCGAGATCATAGCAGGACTTCTGATAGGACCTAGTATTCTCGGACTTGTTGACCAGTCAGATTTTATCCTGCAGATGGCAGAAATCGGTGTTATCCTGCTTATGTTTTCTGCAGGTCTTGAGACAGATCTGAAGGAACTCATGAAAACAGGACCGATCGCAGCACTGATCGCCTGTGCCGGTGTATTTATCCCATTGGTTCTTGGTGCATTGTATTATATGGTCTTTTATGGATTTGCACCCTGGGGATCCAATGAATTTTATGAGGCAGTGTTTATAGGAACTATATTAACAGCTACTTCTGTCAGCATTACCGTACAGTCTCTAAAAGAAATGGGAAAGCTGAAGGGAAGAGTAGGTACTACAATTTTAAGTGCAGCCATCATTGATGATGTTATTGGTATTATTGTACTTACATTTGTCATAGGCTTTAAAAATCCGGATTCAAAGCCTTCTACTGTTGTAATAAATACAATTCTTTTCTTTGTACTTGCTGTAGGAGTTGGTTTTATTTCTTATAAAATATTTAAATGGATAGATAAAAGATATCCGCATACCAGAAGAATCCCAATCGCAGGTCTGGCTTACTGCTTCATTATGTCCTATGTGGCAGAGCAGTATTTCGGCATTGCAGATATTACAGGGGCTTATGTGGCAGGTATCATTCTCTGTTCTATCAATGATTCTGAATATATTGAAAGAAAGATCGACATCAATTCCTATATGCTGTTTGGACCTGTTTTCTTTGCAAGTATAGGACTGAAAACAGATCTGAATGATGTAACAGGTGGTATCCTTCTGTTTGCTGTAGGATTTGTAATTGTAGGACTTATAAGTAAGATAATTGGCTGTGGACTGATGGCCAGGATATGCAGATTTAAAGGAAAGGATGCTTTGAAGATCGGTGTGGGAATGATGACCCGTGGAGAAGTAGCACTGATCGTAGCTCAAAAGGGTCTTTCCATGAACCTGATCGATCCGGTTTATTTTACAGCTGTTATCCTGCTGATCATTGTATCTTCAATCTCAACACCAATTGTTCTGAAATTCCTGTATTCCAGGGATAAGGAAGAAAATGGGGTTCAGACAGCTTAAAGGGGCTGGTGAATTAATAAAAATGAAAACCACAGGAGGGTAACAGAATGATTGGACCAATCATTGCAGCAGTAGTAATCGTTCTCATACTTGTTATCATTGTGACCGGTTACAAAAAAGCACCGCCGGATACCGCTTATATTATTTCCGGTCTTCGAAAAAAGGTTATTATTGGTAAGGCAAGTGTAAAGATTCCTTTTCTTGAAAGAATGGATAAACTGAGTCTGAAGCTGATCGCAATCGATGTCAAAACATCTAATGCCGTACCTACCGCTGATTATATCAATATTCAGGTAGATGCAGCCGTCAACATCAAGATCAGCAGTGAGAAGGATAAGCTGGCACTGGCAGCAGAAAACTTTCTGAATCAGAATACACAGTACATAGCAAGTATTGCCAGAGAGGTTCTGGAAGGTAATATGCGTGAAATAGTAGGACGCATGAGACTGGAAGAAATGGTCAGTGACCGTCAGAAGTTCGCAAACCTGGTAAAGGAAAATGCAGAGCCTGACCTGGCTGCTATGGGTCTTGATATTGTCAGCTTTAATGTGCAGAATTTTGCTGATGGAAATGGTGTTATCGATGACCTTGGTATTGATAACATTTCCCAGATCAAGAAAAAAGCAGCTATAGCCAAAGCAGAAGCAGAGAAGGAAATCGCTGTAGCAAAGGCAGAGGCTGACAAGCAGGCAAATGATGCAAGAATCAATGCTGAGCGTGAGATTGCCAAGAAGAATAATGAGCTTGCCCTTCAGAAGGCAGAGCTTCAGAAAATGGAGGATACTAAGAGAGCAGAGGCAGATGCAGCCTACAGTATCCAGGAGCAGGAACAGAGAAAGACGATCGAGGTTGCTACTCAGGAAGCAAGCATTGCAAAGCAGGAAAAGGAAGTTATCCTGAAGCAGAAAGAAGCCGAGGTTAAGGAAAAGGCTCTGGATGCAGAAGTTAAGAAGAAAGCGGAAGCAGAAAAATTCGCCCGTCAGCAGCAGTCAGAAGCAGAGCTGTATGAGAGAATGAAGAATGCAGAAGCTGAGAAGTTTGAACGTGAAAAAGAAGCAGAAGCAATGAAGGCAACTGCAGAAGCACAGAAATTCGCCAAGGAGCAGGAGGCAGCCGGTATCCGTATGGTCGGTGAAGCAGAAGCTGAGGCAATCCGTGCAAAGGGTATTGCGGAAGCAGAAGCCATGGAGAAGAAGGCACTTGCTTACCAGAAGTACAACAATGCGGCTATGGCAGAAATGCTGATCCAGGTTCTTCCTGAGATCGCCGGAAAAATTGCCGAGCCTCTTACCCAGATTGATAAGATCACAATTATCGGCGGTGATGGAGGAAATGGTGTAGGCAATGTAGCAGACAATGTTCCAAGTGTCATGGCAAAGCTTTTTGAAACTATGAAGGAAACAGTAGGTATTGATCTTGCTGATATCGTAAAGGCAGGAACCTACGATGCCAAGGTAAATAAGAACATCAATGTTACCGGACTCTCCGGTGATGATAAAAAGGATGTTGTAGCGACCGTATCCGGTGCAGTTGTGTCAGAAGCAGCAGAGAATAACGAAAGTATATAATATAAAAGGATCCGCAGAAAACTGAGTTCTGCGGATCCTTTTAGAATACATATTTTTTCTGAATATGATAGCTGGCAAAAAACAGGATCGTATCAACGATTGCCTTTGTAACTACTTCCGGTATAAATGGCAGAAGCTTTACACCGCCTGTTGCAAGCAGGGCACTCATACCCATCTGTACGACAGCAAGCAGGGCATACTGCCAGGCTGCCTTTCCCATGTTTTCCCTGCTTTTGAAAACAATCTTATAATTGACAGTATAATTATAAGCTGCTGATATGATCCTTGCCATTACGGTAGCTACTGCTACATATGCTGTAAGCTGATCCCTTAGAAAATGGCAGAGTATGGTAAACAGCAAAAGATCTACAATGCTGGATGAAAAGGATGCCAGTGTATATCTTAAAAACCATTTTCCAAGAACTGCATAGATCTTCACAGAATCCTTCAGCGGATTAAAATGAGTCTGATGATCTTCCTTGGAATCATAAATCGTCTCAATCGGTATTTCCCTGATCTTGTACTGACCGGAAGCCATAAGAAGCATCTGTGTTTCAAATTCAAAACGATCTGCAGAAATGGTAAGCAGCTCTTTCATAAACTCCCTTGGAATACCACGAAGTCCTGTCTGGGTGTCACTGATATGGACACCTGCCACATAGGTAAATACCTTTTCTGTAAGACGGTTACCAAAACGGCTTTTCCAGGGAATATCTTCTTTGTCAAAGGTACGGACGCCGAGGATAAGGTCTCCCTGATTCTGCAGCATCATTTCTGCCACATTCATGATTGATTTTTTCGTGTGCTGTCCGTCGGAATCTGCTGTTACGGCTCCGGTTGCTTTTGGCAGATGCTCCAGGATATATTGAAATGCAGTTTTTAATGCCCGTCCTTTGCCCCTGTTTACTTCATGTGTCAGGAGGATAGCTTTTTCAGAAAGCAGATTTTTTGCTGCTTTAAAAATATCTTCATAGGCTGATCCGCTTCCGTCATTAACCAGAATGACAGGGCCATAGGGATATTCTGATAATTCCTTAAGTAACCCGATCAGTCGCTGATCGGGTTCATAAGCTGGGATAATAATTGGTATCATTATTTTAGCTCTCTTTGTGAAACATGATTTATTTCTGCTCTTTCAGAATATCACACGAGAGTAGTAATCACAAGAAAACTCTTATTTATATGCTCTTTCATAAATATAGGCAACATCTTCAGATCAGTTGCACCACAGGCTTTCTGTAGATCAGTCCTGCATGGCATTGAGAATGGTGCGTATGGATTCCCCTGTTTCGCTGAGGGCATATTCTACACGGGGTGGAACCTCAGGATAAACGGTTCTTGTAATGATCCCATCTTCTTCCATGGTCTTGAAAGGAGATTTCGCATGATCAGCAGCTTCCATTTGCTTCCAATTAATTGAACTGTAGTTGCCACAGGGCAGCTGACAGCCAGAAATCCGAAGTCCATGTATGCCTGTCTGAATTATGATGAGGCATTTGCACCAGATGAGATCAGAAAGCGGTCTGTCTGTATCAGTGGGGATATTGGAGAGATTTTATTTCAGCTTTAAAGGGAATCCGTTATCCTGTAGAATACGGATGATTTGTGTGCTGGTATACAGATATTAAAATGTGCTGACGACCAGGGAAACGACGGTCTTTATGACCCCGGCCAGCACCATCACCAGGATCGGATTCATCTTAAGCTTCTGAAGCAGAATAATGCAGACAGCAAAAATCACTACAAGTAACCAGTTTGTGTTTGCAAAGGCGATCACTGCCTTACTGCCCCAAAATGCAGTGATGAGGATCGAAATCCCGGCAGAGGCGATCAAAGCAACGACCGCAGGCCTCAGGGAGTTCAGGATTCCCTGTAAAAGTGTCAGGTTCCTGTATTTTAAATACAGCCTGGCAATGCAGGTGACGATGATGCAGGACGGCAGGATGCATCCAAAGGTAGCCGCAAGAGCGCCGCCAATGCCCGCAATCTTTATTCCGACAAAGGTTGCGGAATTGATGGCAATGGGTCCCGGTGTCATCTGGGAGATTGTGATCAGATCTGTAAATTCTTCCATCGAGAGCCAGTGATGGGTGGTCACGACCTGTCCCTGGATCAGCGGCATTGCTGCGTAGCCACCGCCGAAGCTGAACATGCCTATCTGCAGAAAACTTAAGAAAAGCTGGAGATAGATCATTTTTTCATTCTCCTTTCTACCACGAATGTCCGTAGTGCGCCGATCAGACCACAGGCAATGACAATAATGATGACATTGATGTGAAAAATGCAGGAGGCAAGGAACGCAGCAGCCATGATGCACGTGGAAACAGTGTTCTTTTTGTGGATGATTTCTGCCCCCATTTCATATGTTACAGAGGCGATCACAGCTCCGACACCGGCCTGCATGCCGGAAAGCATCTGACTGATGATAAAGTTGTCACGGAACGCGTTGTAACAGATCGAGATCAGGGAGATAATGAGAAATGGAGGGATGATCGTGCCGATGATCGCTGTGATCACACCTGCCATCCCGGCTAATTTGTAACCGACTACAATTGCCCCGTTGACAGCGATGGGTCCTGGAGCTGACTGTGCAATCGCAACGAGATCCAGCATCTCGTTCTCCTCAATCCAGTGATATTCATCTACAAATTTTTTCTTCATTAAAGTCACGATCACATATCCGCCTCCGAATGTAAAAGCGCTGAGATACAGGGTCGAGATGAA
Source organism: Suilimivivens aceti (assembly GCF_025567405.1). Lineage (NCBI taxonomy): Bacteria > Bacillati > Bacillota > Clostridia > Lachnospirales > Lachnospiraceae > Suilimivivens > Suilimivivens aceti. The sequence continues at coordinate 201,963 of NZ_JAOQKJ010000005.1, forward strand.
AAGCTTTATAAGAATTTTCTTTTTATTTTCCATAATCATTCCTTTTAGCCGGATATGCGGCGGAATTTTCATAGATCGTCCGCAGGGAATCTGAGGCTGGCAGTACCTACCAATTCCACAGGAAGTCACAAGCTCCTTTGTAAGATTATCATACAAAAATTAGGATTTTCAACAACTTTTGCCACTTTTTAGATAAAGTTGTATGTTTCTTGACAAATCAGATGAAAGCTGTAATTAATATTGATATCGTATTCTGCTTTATATCAGTAAGATGGAGGATGACAGAGATATGAATGATAAATGGCTGGAATTTGCGATCCGGATCCAGAGCATTGCGCAGGCAGGGCTTCAGTATGGGAAGGATAAATATGATAAGGAGCGTTATGAGGAGCTGCGTGAGATCGCAGCAGAAATGATGTCTGAGAAGACAGATATCCCAGTTGATAAGATAAGGGATCTGTTCTGCAATGAAACAGGGTATCAGACACCCAAGGTAGATACACGGGCAGCTGTGTTTTCAGATGGGAAGATCCTGCTTGTACATGAAAATAATGGAACCTGGGCACTGCCGGGCGGATGGTGTGATGTGGATCAGTCTGTGGCTTCCAATACAGAAAAGGAAGTACGGGAGGAAACAGGCTTTACGGTGCATGCGGACAGGCTGATCGCGGTACAGGACTGGAGAAAGCATAATGTTCAGAATTATGCGTTTGGTGTTGTGAAGGTCTTTATCCTGTGCAGGTATGAGAGCGGCGAATTTATGAAAAACATAGAAACGACAGAGATCGGGTTCTTTGATAGGGAAAGTATTCCTGAGGTGCTTGCTGTTGAGAAAACCACGAAGGATCAGATACTGATGTGCTTTGATGCTTATGAGGATCCGGACTGGAGGACTATGTTTGATTAGAGGCAGCAGGATCAGTCAGAGTGGACAGAAGAAAAGGAGTAGATTATGAATATTACGGTATATCTTGGAGCAAATGAGGGAAATGATCCCCTTTTAAAAGAAGCAGTGCGTGAGCTTGGAACGTGGATAGGATCCAGTGGAAATACACTTATTTATGGCGGATCAAAAAACGGACTTATGGGGGAGGCTGCAGAAAGCGTGCTGGATGCCGGTGGCAGGGCGATCGGAGTGGAACCGCAGATATTTATAGACCAGGGTTTTGAGTATGACAGGCTGACAGAGCTTATCGTGACAAAGGATATGACCGAACGGAAGACAAAGATGATCGAGCTTGGAGATGCTTTTATCGCTTTTCCGGGCGGAACAGGAACACTCGAGGAAATTGCTGAGGTAATGTCCAAGGTGTCATTGAAATGGCTGTCTGCACCATGTATTCTTTATAATCTGAATGGTTATTATGATAGCCTGAAGGAGCTGCTTCTGCATATGCAGGAAAAAGGACTGTCCTCCAAGGAGCGTCAGCAAGGGATTTATTTCGCAAAAAATCTGGAGGAGATTAAGGGAATCATACAGCATGAAAATAAAAGATAAATATAAGGGGATTTTTTATATCATCCTGGCGGCCTTCGGATTCGCTTTTATGAATCTGTTTGTGAAGCTGGCGGGTGATCTGCCGGCGATTGAAAAGAGCTTTTTCCGCAATCTGGTAGCCGTTTTCTTTGCATTTACCGTTATGAAAAAGGAAAAGATCCCATTCAACATTCCGAAGGGAACCGGGAAATATATTTTTTTCCGGTCTTTGTTTGGAACAATCGGGATCTTTGCAAACTTCTATGCCATTGGAAAGCTGTATATTGCGGATGCATCCATGCTTAATAAGCTGTCACCTTTTTTTGCCATCATTTTTTCTTATTTTCTGTTAAAGGAAAAAATCAAATTATATCAGTTTGCCTGCGTATTGACAGCATTTGTGGGTGCACTATTCATTTTAAGACCCGGGTTTGACAGCGTTGCTACATTCCCGGCATTTATCGGACTGTTAGGTGGGATGGGAGCAGGCCTTGCATATACTAACGTGCGTATGGCAACAAAACTTGGTGCCCGGGGACCGCTTATAGTATTCTGCTTTTCTGTATTTTCCTGTGTATGTGCGATCCCGTTTATTATTTTTGATCATCAGCCGCTTACATGGTGGCAGCTTGTATCACTTTTAATGGCAGGTCTTTCCGCAACACTGGGACAGTTTTCCATTACAGCGGCATACACCTATGCACCTGCCAGTGAACTGTCTGTATATGATTATACGCAGATCGTATTTGCTGCCCTGCTTGGCATGATCTTTCTGGGAGAAGTGCCGGATGTCATCAGTATCCTCGGATATCTGATCATCTGTGGTGCGGGAATTGCCATGTTCCTGATCCGGCGAAAAAAAGAAAAAGATCAGACCGGTTGAAAATGTAAAAGTAGGACAGAAATGGGAGGAAAGTTATGACCCTGCAGCAGTTAAAATATGTGATAACAGTAGCGGAAACAGGAACAATTACAGAAGCGGCGAATAAGTTATATATTTCCCAGCCCAGCCTTACCAATGCCATTCATGAGCTGGAAAAGGAAATGAATATCGTCATCTTTAACAGGACCAATAAGGGAATCAGCCTTTCCAGGGAAGGTAATGACTTCCTTGGCTATGCAAGACAGGTGCTGGAGCAGGCAGCCATTCTGGAAGACAAGTATAAAAGAAATCATGGTGGGAAAAAGCAGTTCTGTGTATCCACCCAGCATTATTCCTTTGCCGTTAATGCTTTTGTTGACCTGGTCAAGGAATATGGACAGGATGAATATGATTTTAGTCTGAGAGAGACACAGACTTATGAGATCATTGAGGATGTGGTCAGAATGAAAAGTGAACTGGGAATCCTGTTTATGAATGATTTTAATGAGAAGGTGATAGGAAAGCTTCTGAAATCTCATGATCTGGAATTTCATCTGCTGTTTACAGCAAAGCCGCATGTATTTATCAGCAGAGAACATCCGCTTGCAAGGCAAAGTGTGATCACCAATAAGGAGCTGGAGCAGTATCCCTATTTATCCTTTGAGCAGGGAGAGCATAATTCTTTTTATTTTTCGGAAGAAATTTTTTCGGAATCAGAGCGGAAGAAAAATATCAGAGTGCGGGATCGGGCAACACTTTTCAATCTTCTGATCGGACTTAACGGTTATACGGTGTGCAGCGGTGTGATTGATGAAAAGCTGAATGGAAAGGATATCATAGCAGTTCCGCTGGCAGATGAGGATGATATGCATATTGGTTATATTACCCACAGAAAGGGGATCCTCAGCAGGCTGGGAGATTCCTATCTGAAAGCACTGCAGGCATACATAACAGAAAAATAAAATGTCCGGTATATTTTTAAAAAGCAGAGTTGCTATAGCTTAAAACTATGGACAACCTTTATTTTTATGTATTTTTCAGACGGGAAAGCTCCATTTATAATGAAGAAAAATATTTACTGATGGAGAAAAAAAGATGAAAAATTTGCAGACACCCTTTCGATATGATTTTGTAGGAAGCTTTTTAAGACCGGAGGAATTAAAGAAAGCAAGGACTGAGTTCGAGGCAGGAAAGATTACGGCTGAAGAATTGAGAGCAGTTGAGGATACCTGTATTCTGAAGCTTGTGGAAAAGCAGAAGGCAGCAGGATACCATGTGATCACAGATGGAGAATTCCGCAGAGCTACATGGCACCTTGATTTTATGTGGGGATTTCAGGGAGTCGGACATTCCAAAACAGAAACAGGACTGCCATTCCACGGGGAAGCAGCTATGATAGATGATACTTACCTGACAGGAAAAGTTTCTGTGGACAGACATCCTTTTGTAGAGCATTTTAAATTCATCAAGGCGCTGGAAGATGAAAATACTGTGGCAAAACAGACGATTCCTGCACCGGCACAGTTTCTGGAACAGATGATCATGCCATTTGCCCTTGATAATACAAAAAAATACTATGAAAATACAGATGAACTGGTTACTGATATTGCCAGAGGATATCAGAAGGTCATTGCGGATCTATATGAAGCAGGTTGCCGCAACATTCAGCTTGATGACTGTTCCTTTGGAATGTTGGTGGATCCGAGAGCATGTGCGCTGTTTGGAACTGATGAAGCAGGACTTGAGAAGATAAAGGAGCAGCTACTGGAGATCAATAATCTTGCCATAGAAGGAAAACCGGATGATCTGGTGATCAATACCCATGTGTGCCGTGGCAATTTTCATTCTACTTATGCGAGCAGCGGTGCTTATGACAGCGTAGCAAAAACCTTATTTGCCAGGGAAAATGTATCTGCTTACTATCTGGAATTTGATGACGAGCGTTCCGGTGGATTTGAATCATTGGCAGAGGTTTCAGGTGAGAAAAAGGTTGTTCTTGGGCTTATCACCACCAAATCTCCGGTATTGGAAGAGAAAGAAAAGGTGATCGCAAGGATCTACGAAGCAGCAAAATATGTACCGCTTGACAGACTGTACTTAAGTCCGCAGTGTGGTTTTGCTTCCTGTGAGATTGGGAATAAGCTTACGGAGGAAGAACAGTGGGCAAAGTTAAAGCTTGTCAGGGAAATTGCTGAAGAAGTCTGGGGAAAATAAAATGACAGATATTGAGAGAGTCAGGATGGATTTTCGTTCTGGCTCTTTTTCTTGTTTTCAACGGATTTCAGGGACTTGTGGGGTATACGGGATTGAAATATAATAAAAGAAAACGAGAGAAGAGGATATATAGTAATGAATATCCATGAATTTGGAAAAGAAAATAAGGAAACCATTCTGCTGATTCATCCATCAGTTGTAAAATGGGATTATTTTGAGAATGTGATTCCTCTGCTGCAGAAGAATTATCATTTGCTTGTTCCGGCGCTTCCCGGCTATGATTTTGAGAATAACAGTGATTTTACCAGCGTGGAGCAGATCGCTGCAGAATTAAATGTCTGGCTGAAGGAAGAGGGTTATACAGAATTATATGCGGTATATGGCTGCTCCATGGGAGGTTCCATTGCACTGATGACAGCGCTTGGACAAAAGATCAGAATAAAGCATTGCGTTATGGATGGCGGCATCACACCGTATCAGCTGCCGTGGATTGTGACACGGTTTATTGCCCTTAAGGATTATCTCATGATGATGATCGGAAGAACAGGCGGCGTGGGTCTGCTGGAAAAAGCATTTGCGACAGATGACTATTCTAAAGAGGATCTGCAGTATGTAGCAGATGTTCTGAGACATTGCAGCAGAAAGACATTATGGCGGACCTTTGATTCGTGCAATAACTATAAAGTTCCTGATCCTGTTCCGGAAATAAATACACAGATCCATTACTGGTATGCAAAGAACGAGGAAAAAGAGAGAAAACTGGACATAGATTATATGAAGCGTAAATTCCCTCAGACTGCGTTTACAGTATTACCGGAATTAGGACATGCGGGACTGGTTTTATTAAAACCGGAACTGTTTGAGGAAATGGTCAGCAGTCTTTGACGGATGCCCGATTTCTGATTTTGCTGTGGGTACTATGCCTGCTATATTTTCATAGCTGGAAACGAACTATTATTTATATGGTATTTGGGTTTTATTTTACTGCAGTCTTAGCACTTGTTGGCTTCCCTAATATAGCATCTCTGAAAATTGATTTTGCAGTGAACGTTATCCCGTTTTTGAATATGGTTTCGGATTTCGTTAATGCTTGTTTGAATATACTTTTATTTGTTCCATTTGGTTTCTTTTTGCCGATATTGTGGGATAAATTTAGAAACATTAAAATTACTTTTAGAACCAGTGATATAAACGATATTATTACAAATACTCTTGGTACTATAATTGGATATTTTATTGTATATAGGATAACTGATAATTTTACGAAGCGAATCTTTTCAAATTCAAAAATGAGTGACTTTTACATAATATGTGTATCTGTAGCACTTATTATGTTCTTCCTTCAACCATTTATTTCATCTTTGTTATGGGAAATTGTTCTGTAAATTCAAGTTGTGCACCAAGCCTAAGACACAGGCAGGATTTCGTAAGATTCCAATGATTAAAAAAGTCTATGATGTACTTGTATATCAACAGACCTACAGGAAAGATATTGCTACTCGTATTTCGCTGAGGAAAGGCTTTGAATCCGGATCGGTTTTTTGAACAGCTGACACCTCATGGATTGCGTCATACCTTTGCAACGAGCTGTATCGAAAACGGAATGGAGCCTAAGAACTAGAAAATAGTGAAAAAATAGTGAAATATTAATGGAAAAAGCTCTCCTTTTTGGATATAATAATATTTGAAGGGGAGGCTTTTTTATATGATAAAAGTGACTTTGACGAACGAGATTTTAAGATATATTACAGAAATTGAGCGGAACAGATATAAAGTATCGTCAGTAAAACTCTCCAAAACAGTTATGAATAAGCTTCGCAAAAATTCAAAGAAAAAAAGTTCGTATGCCTCGAACAAGATAGAGGGAAACCCCTTGTCGGAAAAACAGGTGAATGAAGTAATAGAAAGTGATGAAAGAAAGCATTATCTGAAACCGGAGCAGGAGGTCCGGAATTATTTTTTGGCGTTGAATTATCTCGAAGAAAAGGTAAAGAATAAAGAAAAATTTTCCAAGAAACTTATTTTAGATGTACAGAAACTGGTGGAAAAGGGGGCTTCCAAAGAAAAAATAGGTCTCAGAGGATCTATGCCGCCCGGAGTTCTGTTTGCAGTGTATGATTCCAAAACAGGGAATCCGGATTATATTCCCCCGGAATATTGTGACATTCCGGGACTTTTGGATGAATTAGTGGAGTATGTAAACACAACGGATGACCATCCTCTGATCGTAGCAGCCGTGGTGCATTATCAATTAGTAACAATACATCCGTTTGAAGACGGTAATGGCAGAACTGCAAGACTGTTATCCGGTTATATTATGGATTTGAACGGTTACGGATTTAATGGAATCGGATCGTTAGAAGAATATTTTGCATACGATATAGATGAATATTATAAATCCATTCAGATGGGACTTCCGGCATTGTATTATTCCGGAAGAGAGAATCCTCCGCATCCGGAGATCTGGATTAATTATTTTCTGCGAATGGTGAAACTGTATTCGGGAAAAGTCTGTGACTTACAGTTGGCTTCTGAAGAGGAAGATATTGCAGGAAGTCTATCTTTTCTGAAGGGAAAAGAAAAGGAGCTATTACTGTTTTTAATGAAAAACTATCGGGGAGAATTTACTCCGATCGAAATTAGCAGAGAATTGTCGGTAACAAATAAAACGATTATTAACAGACTAACGATACTGGTAAAAAATGGGTTTGTGATCCCTATATTAGTTAATAAGAGAATCCGATCGTATGAATTGAGTGAGTTTACTAAAGATCATGAGAAGCAAATTATAAAAGCTATCAGCTAAAAGTCTATATTTTCCAGAAAATAGTGAAAAAATAGTGAAATATTAATGGAGAAAGATCCCCATTTTGGATATAATAATATTTGAGTTTATGGAGGGTTTTATCATGAAAAAAATATGACTGCAGCGCTTTGCTTTGCGATGGTTCTTTTCTTTGTTGGATGCGGAAAAGGGGATATGGCAAAAGTACAAATTGATTATGGGATATCTTCCGTTTATTCGAAAGAGGAGATGGACTCGGCCATTAAGGTTATAGAAAAGCAGTTCAGTTTCACTTTCAAATGCTTCCATCATCTGAGAAATCTTTTTTTAAATTGGATATCTGTATAAATCATATCATTCTGCCTTTCCAAAATCTTCTATGACTAAGTTTAACTTGCTTTTAGTCATAACTCAAGCGTTCAAATGTAAAAAAGACCAACAAAAACACTCCCTAATATTCACTAGCGAGCGCCCTTGTTTCAGTTCTTCAATTCTCCATACTATTTTTTCTTTGCATCGCTCCATTTTGTTACTACCGTATGTAGAGGAGTCTGTGGCAGATTTTCTGGAAGGTATTACGAGCCTGTGAGGAAATCCCTTTCCAAGATGAAGAAAAGGCGATTATTTGGGGTCATCGTTCTCCAGGATATGGGCTATTTCAGCAGCTTCCTTGCGGATATCATGCAGATCATTCTGAATGGCCTGCTCTTCCTGCTTCAGTTCAGGGTGTTCGTCAATCTCTTCCCTGATGAACATCAGAGAGAAGCTTACAAGAAGCAAAAGACAGGATAGCCAGATTGTCTTCATGCCAAATAACAGGATAAAGCGGCTGCCAAGTCCTGCGCCAAGGGCAAATAGAAGGATCACACCGAAATAGTGGAAGGATTTGAACAGGGTCTTCCTGTTATGAGTCTTATGATAGGCGCACAGGGATTCCATACCGCTGCGGATATTTCCGATACACATAGTGCTGGCAAAGGCATAGCTGTTGACCTTACGAAAAGCCTGTACCTGCATAGCGCAGGCAAAGGATACCATAGCATTTGCAATGAGGTTCCATGCCTCAGGCAGGAATCCCACAAGAAACAGAAGAAGGATCTCTATGATCAAAACCAGCTGCCGCCAGTGGATGCGTCTGGCAAGCTGGTATTTTTGGCGGATCAGCTCTGCAGCTGCAACGCCAAGGGCAAAGAACACAAGAGGAACCAGGTAGTGCATAACAGAGCGGAAATTCCCGTCACAGATATGCTGGCTTAGCAGGACGATATTGCCTGTCTGGGCATTGGCAAATACCTTTCCGCGTGAAATATAGGTATAGGCATCCTGAAGACCGCCGGATACAGAAAGAAAGGCAGCGGTCACAAGGGATTCGGACATTTGTCTGCGTGATGTATAATGTTTTGCGAGTACAGGCATGATATTACCTCCGGATGGAAATTTCTTAATTGCATTTTACTACATTTTTGAGTTTTTGTGGAGGATTTGGATGAAATGTTGCAAAAATACAGGCAACATGATAGTATAGATACCAGTTTCATAGGAAAGGTAATTGGTGCCGGCGTGAATATCATATGGATTGGATGCATGACTGCAGAAGGATCCGGTTCACAAGGGTTAAAAGGGAAACAGGTGTAAGTCCTGTGCGATCTCGTCACTGTGAGAAGGGAGTGCGGTCATCGAGAAAGATTGCCACTGATGTGAAAAGCATTGGGAAGGTGATGGCCGGATGAGGATCTTTGAGCCAGGAAACCTGCCAGTTATTGGTACAGGAAGAGATTCCGGATCACGAGGTATTGGTCGTACTGTCAGATGCTGTCTGTATTGTCAGAAGACAATTGCAGATGGATTTATTTGCGTACAATGACTCCGTCAGGATTTCCTGACGGAGTTTTTTATGAAGATGCAGGAAGACTGCTTGTGGCAGATTTTCAGTATTTATTTTCTATGAAAATAAAAATCATACAGGAGGAGAAAGAGTATGAAAAAGAAGACATTAGCCCTGCTTCTGGCAGGGGCAATGTGCATTTCTCTTTTTGCCGGATGCGGAAGCAGCAGCGAAACAGCAGAAGGTGCACAGGCAGAGGAGGCGGCAGCGACAGAAGAGCCTGCAGCAGAAGAAGCGGACGCAACAGAGGGAGTGGATGATCAGGCAGCAGCAGATGCGGTAGCCGCACTGATCGATGCGATCTATGTCCAGGAGAGAACAGATGAAACAGATGCACAGTGTGAGGCAGCAAAGGCTGGCTGGGATGCACTGACAGATGCGCAGAAGGAGCTGGTAGAGGGTGAAAATGCGGATCCTGATTATTTCGGAAGGGATACCGGAGATGCATCCAAGGACGATCCACTGAATGAAGATGGCATCGGAGAGAATGAGCTTCTTGTTGTAAGCTTTGGTACTTCCTTTAATGACAGCAGAGCAGCTGATATTGGTGGTGTAGAAAAGGCATTGCAGGCAGCTTATCCTGACTGGTCAGTCAGAAGAGCATTTACAGCACAGATTATTATCAACCATGTACAGGCAAGAGATGGTGAGAAGATCGATAATATGGAGCAGGCACTTGAGCGTGCAGTAGACAATGGTGTTAAGAATCTGGTGATCCAGCCCACTCACTTAATGCATGGTGCTGAATATGATGAACTGACAGAAGCTGCAGAGAATTACAAAGACAAGTTTGAAAATCTTGTGATCGCAGAGCCTCTTCTTGGTGAGGTTGGAAGTGATGCATCTGTAGTAAATGAAGACAAGGCAAAGGTTGCTGAGGCCATTACAGCAGAAGCAGTTAAGACAGCAGGCTTTGATTCTCTGGAAGCAGCAAAGGAAGATGGAACAGCCTTTGTATTCATGGGACATGGTACTTCTCATACTGCAAAGGTAAGCTACAGCCAGATGGCTGCCCAGATGGCAGATCTTGGCTATGATAATGTATTTATCGGAACCGTAGAAGGTGAACCGGAAGAGACAGCATGCGAAGCTGTCATTGAGAGTGTAAAGAATGCCGGATATACCAAGGTGGTATTAAGACCTCTTATGGTAGTTGCCGGTGACCATGCCAATAATGATATGGCAGGCGATGATGATGATTCTTGGAAGAGCATGTTTGAGGCTTCCGGAGCATTCGAAAAGATCGATACACAGATCGCAGGTCTTGGTGAGATTGAAGCAATTCAGCAGATCTATGTAGATCATACCAAAGCAGCAATTGATTCACTTGGTGATGTAGTTACAGCAGAGGCTAAGGCCTCTGCTGCCTCTGTATCCGACGGCGACTATATGGCTGAGTTCAATACAGACAGCAGTATGTTCCATGCAAATGAAGCATATGACGGAAGAGGCCTTCTTACTGTAGAGAACGGAGAAATGACACTTCACGTCAGCATGCCATCCAAGAATATCGTAAATCTTTTTGTAGGCAAGGCAGAGGATGCAAAGAAGAGCGGAGCAAAGCTTCTTAAGCCTACGACAGATACTGTTACCTACAGTGATGGAACCACAGAAGAGGTTTACGGATTTGATATACCGGTAACAAGTCTGGATAAGGAATTTGATCTGGCGCTGATCGGAAAAAAGGGTGTATGGTATGATCACAGGGTAAGCGTATCTGATCCGCAGCCGCTGGAGGATTAAAGAAGATATAGGTGAAAACTGACGGTATTTGCCGAAACAAATACAAAACGTGCCATATAATATACTATACCAGATCGAAAGAAAGGATAGTATATTATATGGCACGTTTTACGAATCAGGCGCAGATCCGTTATGGAGATGCAGTCAGCAATTCCAATATTGCAGTAGGAGAAATTCTGGAGGTACTGTCAGTGACCAAAACTGCAGTAAGGAATACCTATGGACAAAATGACAGTGTGACATATATTGTCAGTATAGTAAATGCGGGTACGGTGCCCTTTACGGGGATTACTGTAACAGACAATCTGGGAGCGTATCCCTTTGGAGGGAATACACTGGTGCCTCTTACCTATATCGCCGGGACAGCCAAGTACTATGTGAATGGCGTGGTACAGGCAACACCTGCTGTTACGGCAGGACCTCCGCTTGTGGTAGCAGGTCTTACCATTCCGGCCAATGGAAATATCACTCTGATCTATGAAGCAGCTGTCAATCGCTATGCGCCGCTTTCTGTAGAGTCTTCCGTTGTGAATACCGTTACGGTTTCTGGAAATGGTATCACTGCTGTTCAGGCGGAGGAAACGATTCAGGCAGAAAGTGCTCCTGTATTGATGATCACCAAATCAGTGAGTCCGGTTCCGGTGACAGAGAACGGAACGTTGACCTATACCTTCCTGATCCAGAATATAGGTAATGTTGCGGCAGAAGAGGCAACCGGCGTGATTGTGACGGATCAGTTTGATCCGATTCTCAGTAATCTTGCTGTTTCCTTTAACGGAACAGCCTTCAGCAGTCCGGCAGGCTATACCTATAACGAAGCAACAGGAACCTTTGCAACTGTAGCCGGTCAGGTTACTGTACCTGCGGCATCTTTTGTACAGGATGCAGAAACGGGAGTATGGAGTATCAGTCCTGGTGTATCTACACTGGTCATTACAGGAACAATTTAAGTATAAATTTCACAAAAAATACCGGAGAAAAAGAATTTCAGAAAGAAATAAGAGAACAAGAAGCGCAGGGGTTACAGACTCCTGCGTTTCAGATTTTCGGCGATCTGACAGTAAAATTCCCTTACATCAAAGCCGGAAATATTTTCCCGGTAAAGATCGATCATGTCTCCGTGGGAAACACCCCGTCTGCCGGCAGGCTCGATCAGAGTGAAATGACTGCCCCATCTGGCAGAATCTACAGAAACCAGACCGTCGTTAATTCCATCAAAATGTTTTACCAGCGGATAGCTCATATTTAAGGGGAACTTTCCGCTTTTTGCCTTTTTGCAATAAGACATGACGCTTTCATAAAGAATATCCGGCATATCTGGTGTTTTCCGGTTAAAGGCTTCACAGGCAGAGGCAGTCAGGTCTGTTACGGCACACAGAAAATCGGGATCATGGTCGCCGAGCTTTTTCAGTGTGCTGTTGTAAGTTCTGGCTACCGTATTTCTTGTCTTTTCCGGAATACGGGAAAGAAGATAGTCTGCAAACAGACAGCCTCTGTGTGGTGTATTGATCGTCGTCAGTGAAGCGACATAAGGGGCTGCCCCAAAGTGTGTGATGGCACTGCGGCTGTCAAGACCGCCCTTGGAATGGGCGATAATATTTATCTTTTCACAGCCAGTTTCCTTGCAGACCTGCTGGATCCGTTCTGCAAGCTCACGGCCACATTCCTCCACAGAAGCGGCAGACTGCTGGTTGCCGAAATAAACACAGGCACCGTTCCGGATCAGTTCCGGAGCGATCCTGCCCCAGTAGTTCAGATACCGGAAATCCCGGAAGAAAACACCGTGTACCATAAGAATGGGATATTTGGTTTCACAGACTCTGCTTTCTTTTCTGGCCTGGTTCAGTTCCCATTTTTCTGTCTCCTGCTCAGCTTCCAGTGAAGTAATGTGTATCATTTTCGTCAGGTAGTAAATGTTCAGACCAGGGATCCAGGCACAGATCACAGACAGAATCCGCCGTTTGATGCCAAGCTGGGTCGAGGAAACAAAAATGCGGATCATGCCATTCCAGAAGAGGATTGTTTCTGCCAGAATGATATGGATCAGACTGATGATTCCCAATATGGCAGTGGTTTTGATATCTCTGGCAGACTGGTTTGCCCTGTACAGCCCGGGGAAAATACACAGGGTAAGAACAAGGGATGTACACAGGGAAGTCAGAAACAGGACAAGCTGGTGGCTGCCGCTGTGCAGAAGATAAATGGTCTTCGTTGGGGTCTTCTTTGTTTTGATCCAGATATTAGCCAGCAGAAAGACTGCAAGCAGCAGGTTAAAAAGAAGACTGAAATCAAAGAGGACCATGCCGGATACGGCACCGGCACCCCGGACATGATAAAAAATCTCCAGGTAAAGGGAGATGAAGTTGACGTACAGGATGATCAGAAAATTTAAAAGGATAAATGGTAGTTTTTTCATAGCTTCTATTTATTAAAAATGATTTTGCGTTTTATGTTGACAAAATACCGATAAATTGAAATAATAGATGACAGGAAAAGGTATTACACGATACGGCTGGCGGTTGCTCTCCAATCGAGAGAAAGGAGGGATGCGCTATGGTTACATATGATACGTTGATTCAGTTTGGATTACTTATTGTTGCGATCATAGGTCTTGTTTACAAGATAGCAAAAAAATAAACCGCCCTTCTCCCAAGTTGCGGTTTATTTTTTACCAACACAAGGGCAACCGTTACCGGTAATGCCTTTTCTATTATCAGAATATCCTAATTGAATCAGGAAATCAACGTTTTTTTTAGAAAAATACAGGAAATATATAAGCCATGCTCATTCATAGATGCTTCGCATCTATGAATGGACGGTTGTCGCCGTATAAAATGTAAAAAATAAACGTCCTTGCAAGTAAACTTGCAGGACGTTATTTTTGCATTTTGCATGGCTTACAGCTTAGCCAAAGTATCTCTTAAGAAGACCCTCAAATGCTTTTCCATGTCTTGCCTCGTCACGAGCCATCTCATGAACGGTATCATGGATAGCGTCAAGGTTCAGGGCTTTTGCACGCTTGGCAAGATCGAACTTACCAGCGGTAGCACCGTTCTCAGCCTCTACTCTCATTTCGAGGTTCTTCTTGGTGGAATCGGTAACAACTTCTCCAAGGAGCTCAGCAAACTTAGATGCATGCTCAGCTTCCTCAAAAGCTGCCTTCTCCCAGTAAAGACCGATTTCAGGATAGCCTTCCCTGTGAGCTACTCTTGCCATGGCGAGATACATTCCAACTTCGGAGCACTCACCTTCAAAGTTAGCACGGAGATCCTTGATGATGTCTTCAGGGGCACCCTTGGCAACACCTACCACATGTTCTGCAGCCCATGTCTTCTCGTTTTCATTCACTACAGTAAACTTGGAAGCGGGAGCCTTACAGATCGGACATACCTCCGGAGCTGCTTCACCTTCATAAACATAACCACATACCTGACATACAAATTTCATAATTCTTTCTCCTTTTCTTGTATAAAATATTTGTTTGATAACTAACCATTTGCCTGTGCTTCACAACAGGCTCCGCATTTACCGTAAAAGTAAATGGTGTGTCCCTCGATCTGACCATCAAAGTGGGCAGAGGCTGCTTCATCTACAGAAGACAGGGGGGACAGTGTAAGATCTATGACAGCACCACATTCTTTACAGACGAAGTGATGATGGGGAGAAGTGTCTGCATCAAAATGATCTACACCGTCTCCTACACGGATCTTGGCAATCTGACCGATATCAGATAAGAGTGTAAGGTTCCGGTAAACGGTTCCAAGACTGATATTCGGAAAAGATTTGCGGACATTCATGTATACCACATCTGCTGTCGGATGATCTTTTCTTGTTTTCAGAAATTCCAGAATAGAATCTCTCTGACTACTGTGTTTCAGGGTCATATTTAACTCTCTTTCTAAAAACAATAACTGTTACTGATATTAATATATCACATTTTGAAAGAAAGTCAATAGATTTTTATAAATATTTTAGATAATATCTTTATCTTTAATGATCATTTTTATGTATCTTATGATATACTTTTTACAGAATATTGGGAGAATGGCAATGAAATTTAAAACAAGACTTCTGATTACCTTTTTAACCATTATATTATTACCAATCATTCTTGCATTGACAGCATTTCTGATCATTGGGGGATATCTTTCCAAAGGGCAGGAGGATCTGGGACTGCGGGTAAATAATTATAATGTGTGGATCGATCCTGCCGAAACCTCGAGGCATCTGTCTGATGAGATATTTGTAGAGATCCGTGAGGGGCTTAAGCAGGATCCGCACCTCCTTGAAAAGACCGATATCCTTGATGCCATTAATGATGACATTGCAGATAAATCCTCCTATTTGATCGTACGGAAGGGGAACGAACTGTATTATACTGGTAATCAGCTCGCATCCGCACAGATCTTTGACAAGCTTCCAGAATTTAATGAGGAGGATATAGATTCTGAAACTGCACAGAGTATTTATTATGATGATATGAATAAGCTGGTGCGGCAGATGGATTTTTATTTTACTGATGGAAGTGAAGGAAGTCTGTTTGTCATTATGAAAGCTAATTCTACCATGTCAAGGAAGCTTTTTATAGACATGGCAGTGGCGATCACGTTGATTCTGGTGCTTACAAGTCTGTTCCTGACCAGGTGGATCAGCAGAAGTGTATTTGAACCGATCAATGAACTGAATGTGGCCATGCAGAATATTGCCGAGGGCAATCTGGAATATATACTGCCACATAAGGATGATGGCGAGATCGGGGATCTGTACCGGAATTATGAGGATATGAGGCTGCGGCTGAAGGAGTCTGCCGATGAGAAGATCCTGACGGAGAAACAGAATAAGGAGCTTGTCAGCAATATTTCCCATGATCTGAAAACACCGATCACTGCGATCAAGGGTTACGTGGAAGGAATCATGGATGGAGTGGCTGATACGCCGGAAAAGGTGAATAAGTATATTAAAACTATTTATAATAAAGCCTGTGATATGGACCGGCTGATCAATGAGCTGACAGTTTATTCCGGTATTGATTCGAACCGGATCCCCTATCATTTCCACCGGATCAATGTGGCAGAGTATTTTGGTGACTGTGTGGAGGAAGTGGGTCTGGATCTGGAATCCAAGAATATTGAGCTGAATTATTCCAATCTGGTAGCGCCTGATACACTGATCATAGCAGATCCGGAGCAGATGAAGCGTGTGATCAATAATATTATCGGAAACAGTATAAAATATATGGGTTCCAGGAAGGGTGAGATCGATATCCGTATCCTGGATGAAGTAGATTCTATCCGGGTAGAGATCGAGGATAACGGAAAAGGAATTCCATCCAAGGATCTCCCTAATATTTTTGAAAGATTTTTCCGTTCTGATATTTCGAGGAACAGTGCACAGGGAGGAAGTGGCATCGGTCTTTCTATTGTGAAGAAGATCATAGAGGATCATGGAGGTTATATCTGGGCCACAAGCAAAGAGGGAGAAGGAACCTGTATGCATTTTGTGCTTCGGAAATATCAGGAAGCAAAGGAATAGAAGAATACCTAACATAGAACAGAAGAGCAGGAGGATATTTTAATGAGCAGGATCTTGATTATTGAAGATGAGGAAGCAATTGCTGATCTCGAGAAAGATTATCTGGAGCTGAGTGGATTTGAGGTAATTATTAAGAATACGGGAGATGAAGGGTTAAAGACAGCCCTGGAAGAAAATTTTGATCTGATCGTGCTGGATCTGATGCTGCCTGGTATTGACGGGTTTGAAATCTGTAAGAAGATACGAGAAGTGAAAAATATACCGATCATCATGGTATCAGCCAAGAAGGATGATATTGATAAGATCAGAGGACTTGGACTTGGGGCAGATGATTATATGACAAAACCCTTCAGTCCCAGTGAACTGGTAGCCAGAGTTAAGGCACACATGGCAAGGTATGAGAGACTGGTCGGATCAGGACAGAAGCAGAATGATATCATTGAGATCCGGGGACTTAGGATCGACAAGACAGCAAGAAGAGTTACTGTAGATGGTGTGGAGAAGGCATTTACCGGTAAGGAATTTGATCTGCTCACATTCCTGGCAGAGCATCCGAATCATGTTTATACCAAAGAAGAACTGTTCCGTGAAATCTGGGATATGGATTCCATCGGAGATATTGCTACCGTTACAGTCCACATCAAGAAGATCCGTGAAAAGATTGAATATGATTCAGCAAAGCCCCAGTATATTGAGACGATCTGGGGAGTTGGATACCGCTTTAAAGTATAAAAATGAAAATAATATCCTAGGGCACAACACATATGAAAAAATATATTGTTTATGAGGACAGGGATATCCTGGTTGCTTACAAGCCTGCGGGGATTGCCACCCAGACAGCAAGGCTCGGGCAGCAGGATATGGTCAGTGAATTAAAGAATTATCTTTCCGGTCAGCCACAGTACAGGGGAAAGGGAGAGCCATACCTTGGCCTGGTACACAGACTGGATCAACCGGTGGCGGGGATTCTTGTATTCGGTAAGACAAAAGAGGCAGCTGCTTCCTTAAGCCGGCAGATCGCAGAAGGAAAGCTGCATAAATATTATTATGCCGTGATTTACGGTAGACCGGAGAAGGAAAAGGGAACTCTCTGTGATTATCTGTACAAGGATGGAAAGACGAATATGTCCCGTATTGTGGCAGAGGATTTTCCACAGGCAAAAAAGGCAAGACTTTCCTATCGCTGTGTGAACACGCTGATGGCACTGGAGATGCAGGAAGAGATTTCGCTCATGGAGATCGAACTGTTTACCGGCAGGCATCATCAGATACGGGTACAGATGGCTCATGCCGGGATGCCGCTTCTTGGTGACAGCAAATATGGAAGCGAAGAAGATAAGGAGTTCAGCCGGCAGATCGGGGTGAAGAATGTTGCACTCTGTGCATTCTGTCTGCAGTTTATCCACCCTGCAACAGGAAAAAATATGAAATTTGAGCGAATGCCGGAGGAAGAGATTTTTCTTCCCTTTTTTGGAAGTGGAATTTAAATAATCATCTCATATTTTCATGGAAAACATCCACACTATCTGTAGAGAAAAAGAAAGTGTGGGTGTTTTTTGAAAAAGACAGATTTTACAGCGAAGCAGAAAAATTATATAATTTTTGTACTGATCACAGCAGGGGTTTATCTTTTTATGAGGTTTATCAGTCCTTTATTTTCTCCATTTCTGGCAGCCTTCTGTATTTCAGCTTTGATGCACAGGCTGGCAGGGAAACTGCCTTTCCGTATGAAGAAAAATATTCTGGCATCCTTTCTTCTGCTGGTTCTGATAGGCATCTTATTTCTGGTATTAATGGGGATCGGTTATTCTGTACTGGAATGCTGCTGTCGTTTCAGGGAGAACTTTACAGAGTTTGAGGATGAATACAGTAGGATTTTGCAGAATTGTTGTGTATATCTTGAAGAAAATCTTGAAAGATCATTGCCCTGGGTAAAGGGCGCTGCAGGGGTGGTTTCTTTTCTGGTAATTACCATGATCGCAGTCTTCTTGATTCTGAAGGATTATGAGCAGATGGTGGAGGGCTTAAGTAAGGTCAATGAACTGAAAGGACTTTTTGCAGTAGCTGGAAAGGTGATCCGTTATCTGAAAACCTATGTAAGGGCACAGCTGATCATACTGCTTCTGATCGGCACTCTGTGTGTGGCAGTATTGTCTGCAGTCGGTATGAAGAGCAGTATTTTTTATGGTGTACTGACAGGCTTTATGGATATGCTTCCTTTCATAGGAACAGGAATTATGCTGGTTCCGCTGGCAGTTAT
This sequence comes from Suilimivivens aceti, assembly GCF_025567405.1. Taxonomy (NCBI): domain Bacteria; kingdom Bacillati; phylum Bacillota; class Clostridia; order Lachnospirales; family Lachnospiraceae; genus Suilimivivens; species Suilimivivens aceti. Next base: position 220,721 of record NZ_JAOQKJ010000005.1, read on the forward strand.
CCGTATCCTGCACGAAGAATATGTAAGTGCAGGGATCATTTTACTGCTGTATGCGGCTTGTGCGCTGCTCAGGGAATTCCTGGAACCCAGGCTGATCGGTGATAAGGTTGGAATCTGGCCGGTAGGGATTTTGTTTTCCGTATTTGCAGGGGTGAAATTATTCGGCGTATTTGGTATGATAAAGGGGCCAATAGGGCTTGTGATACTCTGCGAAAGCTGGAAGTACCTATTTGGAGAAAAGGACGGGGGAATTCCTGATGAAACAACAGGTGATGAAGGCAGGTAATCTGCTGGCGACAGCATATATGCTGATCATGTTTGTGCTGTATCCATTTTATATGAAAAATGGGTATGCAGATCTGGGAGAAGCCAAGTATCATTTTTTCTTTTACGTAACAACAGCAGCCGTGATCCTTTTGCTGGCCCTGGCAGGTGTCACACTGCTGATATGGATCAGGGAAAAGAAAAGTGGGGAACGGAGCTATCTTTTTTCATTTGAAAAGGTTTCAGGCGTTGACCTCCTGGTTCTGCTGTATCTTTCAGAAGCATTTGTATCATTTGCATTTTCAGACTACCGGAGAGAAGCTTTTTTCGGAACAGAAGGCTGGTATATGGGATTTGCCACGATCCTGCTTCTTTGCCTTATCTATTTCCTGATCGGGGGATTCTGGAAGGATACTATTAAAATATATGCAGCACCGGTGACAGCTTCCAGTCTGGTGTTTTTGCTTGGGATTTTAAACCGGTTTTCTGTATATCTGCCGTTTCAGGAGATGGCAGGAGGAGAATTTATTTCCACACTCGGTAACATTAACTGGTTTTGTGGTTATTTTTCTGTTATCGCCCCGATCGGCTTTGCCATGTATTTTCTTTGGAGTGCAAGGACAGAGGATTCCTGTTTTGACGTCAGGAAAGGGCTGATAGGAGAATTTTTGGCAATCTTACTGCTGTGTCTTGTTTTCACGGCAGCATTCAGTCAGGGAAGCAATAGTATCTTTCTGGTGATCGCAGCCGAATTCCTGTTTTTTACCATGGTGACATTGGAAAATAAAGTACATATGATGCAGATCCCCATTTTTCTCTTTACGATGGGGGCAGGCATGATCATAAGCGGTGAACTTCGTGAATGTCTGCCGGGGCGGTTCAATTATGAGCTGGATGAGCTGAGCAGTAAGCTGCTGGATCCGGAAAAGGGGATGTGGATCTGCCTGATTGCCGTGGCTATTGGTTTTTTCTGCCATATACGAAGCGGGAAGGAAAGCCGGACGGGCATAAACCTCTTAAAGGTGATTCTGCCTGGCACCATCTGCTTTATGGTACTTTTCTTTCCGGTGACTGTCATTATGTATATGTCAGGGAGACTGCAGGGGATCGATCAGGCAGGACTTGGAAGCCTCCTTACCTTTGATGAGAACTGGGGAAATGGACGAGGCGCTTCTATGATCACCGGGATCCGGATTTTTCAGGAACTGCCATTGTCACAGAAGCTTTTTGGAGCAGGGCCTGACTGTTTCAGTACCTGTGCGTATTCAATCCCGGAGCTTACCGTTTATCTTTATGAAAATTTCGGAACGTCAAGACTGACCAATGCACATAATGAACTGATCACTACACTGGTAAATACAGGGATCGTGGGAGTGATACTTTATTATACCATGATGGCAGTTTTTATCAGAAGGTGTATGAACAGGGCAAAGGAAGATCCTGCTTTTTATATTCCGGCAGCTTGTGTGACCGGATACCTGGTCCACAATCTGATCAGTTTTTCACAGGTACTCAGCTTTCCGTATGTTTTCCTGCTTATGGGGATGGAACGTGCCATGGAGCGCAGGCTTGACAAAAATAAAAAATTTTCCTAAAATCAAAGCAACTGAATAAAAGTGGCGATGAAGAGGACTAGTAAGGATAGGCGCCTTTCAGAGAGAAGATCCCCGGTGGAAGAAGCGGGTGCTGAAAGATCTTTATGAGCAAGAATCCCGAACCTGCCTTGGAGCTCTGTATGAAAATACAGCGTAGCACCGGCGATAACGGTATGAAAAGAGAATGTTACAGCATTAAGTAGGGTGGTACCGCCGGATTCCGGTCCCTGATCGGGGTGGAAGAAGGTGTACCACCCTTTTTTGACAAAGTAAGCAGAAAGGCGCTACAGGCAGCCTGCCAGAGCAGAAAACACAGAGAAAAGGAGAAAAAAATGGCTGAGAAGAAGTTAGTCGAAGCGATTACATCCATGAGTGAGGATTTCGCCCAGTGGTATACGGATGTAGTCAAGAAAGCGGAGTTGATTGATTATTCCAATGTAAAGGGATGTATGGTGATCAAGCCTGCAGGTTATGCAATCTGGGAAAATATCCAGAGACAGCTTGATGAAAGATTCAAGGCAACCGGAGTAGAGAATGTCTATATGCCCATGTTTATTCCGGAGAGCCTGTTAAATAAGGAAAAGGATCATGTGGAAGGGTTTGCTCCAGAGGTTGCCTGGGTTACCCATGGCGGGCTGGCTCCTTTGCAGGAGAGAATGTGTGTCAGACCTACTTCCGAAACACTATTCTGCGATTTTTATAAGGGAGACATCCATTCCTACAGAGATCTTCCCAAGGTTTATAACCAGTGGTGCAGTGTGGTGCGCTGGGAAAAGGAGACAAGACCTTTCCTGCGTTCCAGAGAATTTCTCTGGCAGGAAGGCCATACTGCTCATGCAACAGCAGAAGAAGCAGAAGCAAGAACCGAGCAGATGCTGAATGTATATGCTGATTTCTGTGAGGAGGTTCTGGCAATCCCGGTTGTTAAGGGCCGTAAGACAGAGAAGGAGAAATTTGCAGGTGCAGAGGCTACCTATACCATTGAGGCACTGATGCATGATGGTAAGGCGCTGCAGTCAGGAACCAGCCACAATTTTGGGGACGGCTTCGCAAAGGCTTTTGGCATCCAGTTTACAGATAAAGATAACAAGCTGAAATATGTTTACCAGACATCATGGGGAATGTCTACCAGAATTATCGGAGCGATCATCATGGTACACGGAGATGATTCCGGTCTGGTGCTGCCTCCAAGGATCGCACCGACACAGGTTATGATCATTCCGATCCAGCAGAAAAAGGAAGGTGTTCTTGACAAGGCTTATGAACTGAGAGACAGATTAAAGGGCTTCAAGGTAAAGGTAGATGACTCTGACAAGAGTCCCGGATGGAAGTTCTCCGAGCAGGAGATGCGTGGTATTCCGCTCCGTGTGGAGATCGGACCGAAGGATATCGAGGCCGGTAAGTGCGTGATCTGCCGTCGTGATAATGGCGAGAAGATCGAAGTGGCACTGGATGAGCTGGAGAGCAAAGTAGGTGAGCTTCTTGATCAGGTACAGGCAGATATGCTTGCAAAGGCAAGAAAGCATCTGGAAAGCCATACCTATGTAGCTACAAACAGAGAAGAATTTGAAAAGCTATTTGCTGAAAAATCAGGATTTGTAAAGGCTATGTGGTGTGGAGAGAGAGCCTGCGAGGAAGAGATCAAGGAAAAGATGAGCGTTTCCAGCAGATGTATGCCGTTCCATCAGGAATGCCTCTCCGATAAATGTGCTTATTGTGGAAAGCCTGCCAAAAAGATGGTTTACTGGGGCAGGGCTTACTAAAAGAAGGAAGGAATCATGCAGAATACAACCATGATCGAATTGCCTGAAAGGGTGAAAGAGATACTGGATACGATTATGGAAGCCGGCTACGAAGCTTATGCTGTAGGCGGCTGTATTCGTGATTCGATACTTGGAAGAAAACCAAATGACTGGGATATCACTACATCTGCGTCTCCTTATGAGATCAAGGAGCTGTTCCGGCGGACGGTAGATACCGGGATCCAGCATGGAACAGTGACCGTTATGATGGATAAGGAAGGGTTTGAAGTCACCACCTACCGGATCGACGGGGACTATAAGGATGGAAGACATCCCAGTGAAGTGACTTTTACAGCAAGCCTGAAGGAAGATCTGCGCCGCAGAGATTTTACAATCAATGCCATGGCCTATAATGAGCAGAACGGGCTCGTGGATATTTTCGGTGGAATGCATGATATTGCAGATGGTGTGATACGTTGTGTCGGAGAACCCAGAGAGCGTTTTTCAGAGGATGCTCTGCGGATCATGCGGGCAGTACGGTTTTCTGCGCAGCTTGGCTACCAGATCGAAGAAAAGACTAAAGCTGCGATCAAGGAGCTCGCACCAACTCTTAAGAAGATCAGTGCAGAGAGGATTCAGGTGGAGCTTGTGAAGCTTGTCACCTCCAAGCATCCAGAAGAGCTTCTGACAGCTTATGAAACCGGGATCACATCAGTGATCCTGCCAGAGTTTGATCTTTGCATGGAAACAGAGCAGCATAATCCCCATCATCTTTACAACGTAGGGATGCACACGATCCATGCCATGGAAGTCATTCCGGCAGATAAGGTGCTTCGTCTTGCCATGCTGTTTCATGATATGGGGAAGCCGGTCTGCAGAGAGACGGATGAACGGGGCATTGACCACTTCCATGGTCATCCGCAGGTTTCTGAGGAGATTACGGGGAAGGTGCTCCGGAGACTTAAGTTTGATAATGATACTGTTTATATGGTAAAAAAACTTGTCAGATGCCACGATCAGTATATTCCGGCAGATGAAAGAGGAGTACGCCGTGCCATGTGGCGCGTGGGGGAGGATGCCTTTCCTCTGCTCCTCCAGGTAAAAAAAGCAGATATGGAGGCGCAGAGCACCTTTTTAATAGAAGAAAAAGAAAAAAATCTGCAGGCGGTAGGACGGATCTATCAGGAAATTCTGGAAAAAAAGCAGTGTGTCTCACTGAAAACGCTGGCAGTAAACGGAAAGGATCTGATGGATGAGGCCGGATATGTACCTGGCAAAGAGCTTGGCACTATCCTTCAGGAACTGCTTCATCTTGTGATAGAGGAACCGGAGCTGAATGATAAAGGGACGCTTCTGAAAGAAGCCAGGCAGAGACGAAACCGGTAATACTTTACAGATTACCCTCATAAGATAGGATATGACTTACGTCAGGGGGTAATCATTGTGAATGACAGATGTGTCAGTTTGCTGGAAAAGTATGAATTGGAGTTGCTTCGTACCTGTAAGGGGCGTGGTGCCATTCTGTGTGAAACAGATATAGGAACCCTGATCCTGAAAGAATATGCAGGTTACAGAGAGAAATGTGTATATCAGGATGCTCTGCTGCATGCTCTTGCAGATAAGGGTTTTTCTTATAAAGAAAGCATTATCAGGAATAAGGAAGGGGAGCTTCTGACAGAGGATGTGGATGGAACCTCTTATATCCTGAAAACCTGGTTTGAAGGCCGGGAATGTAATGTAAGGGACCGGGAGGACTGTGCCCTTGCCATGCAGACACTGGCATCTTATCATAAGGTCAGTGCACTCTGTCAGGAACTGACAGAGTATAGATCCCTGTCTGATGTGGAAGCAGAGTTTGAAAAACATAACAGGGAGCTGAAGAAGATATGGCGGTTCCTGAAAACAAGAGGACAGAAGAGCGATTTTGAGATTGCACTGATGCAGAGCTATGCCGGTTTTTTTGAAAAGGCACTGGCAGTCACAGAAGAATGGAAGAGCTGTAAGGGACAGGAGAAATCTGTACAGGTTGTCTGCCATGGGGATTATCAGCATCATAATCTGATCCTGTCTGGGAGCAGGTTTCATCTGGTCAATTTTGAAAAGTGCGTTCCGGACAGTCCGGTGAGAGATATTTATCTGTTTATGAGAAAGCTTCTGGAAAAGAGCGACTGGTCTTTTAGTACCGGCTCAGAGCTGCTTCTTTCCTATGAAAAAGAGAGACATCTGGAAAAGGAAGATTACAGGATGCTCTATTACCGGCTGGCATATCCTGAAAAATTCTGGAAAATTGCCAATTTTTATTATAATTCAGGTAAAGCATGGATCCCGGAGAAGTATCAGGAGAAGCTTTTAAAGGTAAACAGACAGGAACAGGAAAAAAAAGAATTTCTGAAAAAATTCCGGGAAAAGTATGGTATACTTACATCGTAACAAAACAGAAGATTTGATTGAAACAGGGATTACAGAATGAAAGAAAACAGAGAGAACAAACCGGTCTTAAAATATCTGGCAGTTTTGCTGAGCCTGGTACTGACGGGCTGCGGAACCATTGGTCTTGCCCAGGAGTCCACATTTGAAAGTGCCTATGAAAACGGAAAGGAAGAAGAACCGGCAGCACCGGCATATACATCAGCCAGCAGAGGTGTCCTTATTTCCATAAATACAGAAGATAGGAGCTTTGTCATCCACAGGACAGCGGAAGGTGATGATATAGTCCTTAACTATACCGGTGCTACAGTAGTACAGGATCAATATGAAAGTCCCCTGACCATGGAGCAGCTTTCTGCAGGAGAGATCCTGGATGTGACTTATGACAGCGAATCTGGCAGAGCGGGAGATATTGCCATATCCGGAGATGCCTTCTGCTATGAGGGACTTTCAAGGTGCCGCATAGATGAAGGTAAGGGAACACTGGAGACAGGAAGCGAGACACTGCATATCAGTAATCAGACCAGAGTCTTTTCTGAGGGACGGGAGATCGGGATAAATGAGATCCTGAATCTGGATACTGTGACGGTCAGGGGTATAGGACATGATGTCAGCAGTATCGTGATAGAAAAGGGGCATGGATATCTGAGCCTTAAGGATGCAGATGCACTGCTTGGCGGATGGATCGAGGTAGGACAGGCCGTGATCAGCCAGATCACGCAGGAGATGCTCCTCACTGTGCCGGAAGGAAGCTATCAGGTAAGACTGACAGCAGGAGATGTGGATGAAACAAGAGAGGTAACTATAAAGAGGAATGAAGAAAATGTCCTTGATCTTGGGGATATTGAACTGAAGGTGCCGGTAAACGGGCAGGTCAGCCTTGTGATATCTCCTTCTACAGCTACAGTCAGGATTGATGATGTGACCGTCAATGCAGCCTATGCGGTACGCCTTCCCTTTGGCATCCATCAGATCACAGCAAGTGCTGATGGATATGATACCGTTTCGGAATACTTCGAAGTGACAGGGGAAAATACCAGAGTAAAGCTGACACTTGGCAGGGCGGCAGAGGAAGATACAGTTTCCGGCAATTCTACAAAGGAAGAGGAAACGCCAGCTCATACAGTTACGATCAAGGCACCTGAAGATGTGGAAGTATATCAGGACAACCTGTATATGGGTATTTCACCTGTTACCTATGATAAAACCGTTGGAACGCATACGATTTCCCTGAGGAAGAGTGGTTACCAGACGAAGAGCTATCAGATCGAGGTGACGGATGATGACAGGGATCTTGTATATTCCTTCCCTGATCTGGAAAAGAATATAAATGAGAATACAGATGCATCAAATACCGTGAGTGGAAACAGTGTCAAAAACCAGACAGGCAGTACTGTCAGCGGCAATACAAATACCGTCAGCGGCAATGAAACGACTGCCAGACAGGGCACTGCCTGAAACCGCAGAAAAGTGAGGAAATACGGGGCTGAAAAGCCAAAAATTTCTTGACAAACAGTAGTAAAAAAGATATATATAGATATAGACGTTTCATTCAAGTGGAAGAAACAAGAAAATAAATAAACGCTCATAATAAGAGGAGGAGTTCGAAATGAACAAAACAGAATTAGTAGCAGCAATCGCTGATGAAGCTGGATTATCTAAGAAGGATGCTGAGAAGGCATTAAAGGCTTTCACAGATGTTGTAACAGAAGAATTAAAGAAGGGTGAGAAGGTTCAGCTTGTTGGCTTTGGTACATTTGAAGTATCTGAGAGAGCAGCAAGAGAAGGAAGAAATCCCCAGACTGGCGCAGCAATGAAGATTGCAGCTTCTAAGGCTCCTAAGTTCAAGGCTGGTAAGGCATTAAAGGATTTAATCAACGCATAAGTGAGATACGTGAGGGACCTGCTGTGGCAGGTCCTTTTTTCGTTGAAAGGGATCATAGCGGAAAGGAATAAGCAGGTATGAGATTAGATAAATATTTAAAGGTATCCAGGCTGATCAAACGCAGAACTGTAGCCAATGAGGCATGCGATGCAGGCCGCGTCATGATCAATGACAGACCGGCAAAAGCATCAGCAGATGTCAAGGCAGGGGATAAGATCACAATTTCCTTCGGTAACAAGGATGTGAGTGTGGAAGTACTCAGTGTACAGGAAACTGTCAGAAAAGAAGAAGCCAAAGAGATGTTTCGGTATTTATAAAACGCCGGAATATCCGGAAGTGTTCTCCAATATAATCTTTTATAGAAAGAGAAAAGGAGAACGGGATGGAGGATTTAAACAGTATTAACAAGAGACCTCATAAGGTGACACTTCTTGGAAGAAGGACATGTAATCTTACCGGGGTGAATGATGTGCTTTCCTTTGACGAAAGAGAAGTGATCCTGGAAACAGAGCAGGGTATGCTGATGATGAAGGGAAGCGGACTTCATGTGAACAGACTGACTCTGGATAAGGGTGAGGTAGATGTGGAAGGAAAGATAGACAGCTTCACTTATTCCGAACAGGCATCCATGACGGCAAAAAGTGAATCTCTTCTGACCCGGTTATTTAAATAATGTGGCTCAGTCAGGATATTACCAGAGAGATGGTCTTTTTGTTCCATTCCTTTCTGCTGGGAGTTGTGATCACTTCTGCTTATGATGGTTTTCTGATCATACGGAGACTGATCCGCCATTCCGGGATCATGGTGTCACTGGAAGACCTTGTTTTCTGGATTGTGTGTGCACTGGAGGTATTCAGGGTTCTCTGCAGGGAAAATAATGGAATGCTCAGATGGTTTGCAGTAGCCGGAGCCTTTGGTGGAATGCTGGTGTACAAGAAAACGGTCAGCAGATTCATAATCAGGACAATATGTCAGGTGATCACATTTTTGGGCGGAATACTGATGAAGATCGTGAGATTTCTGGCAAAGCCGGTAAAGAAGCTTGTAAGGCAAGGGGAAAAAGGGGGTAAGGTACTGGCTGGCAGGCTGTCATGGCTCTTCCGGTGCCTGAAAAAGAAGTTGACGTTATTTTTGAAAATGCTTAAAATAGTACTTAGTAAGAAATGAAAAGAGGATGCGGGATGGCAAGAAGAGCAGCTTACCGGAAAAGACGGCAGAATAAGTTCGGTATGTTTCTTGTATTCATCGTTGTGGTCATGCTTACCGTTGTAGTAGCTGTCAGAGGAATTGAGATGAAAGCGAAGCTGGCTGATAACAGGCAGAGGGAAGCTGAACTGGAGGCACAGATCGCAGCTGAAGAGGAGCGTACGCAGGAAATAGAAGAAATGGAAAAATATTCGGAAACCCTTGGATATACAGAAGAGGTAGCCAAGGAGAAGCTGGGTCTTGTCAATGAAGGTGAGATCATATTCCGGGATGAAAGTCATTAAAGATACTGTCCAGATGAAAAATGGGCAGTATTTTTTTGCGATGAGTTATGAAGGGGCAGGAACTGCTTCGACAAACAATGCACAGGCTTTCTGTTAAGATAGATAACTGCTACAGAGAGAAAGAAAGGGGCGTTATCATATGAAAAACAGGGAAGCGGATGACAGAGATGAATTTGAAAGCATATTACCGGAGTATGGAAGGCGGAAGCTTCTGACCTGTGCAGAATCCATACGGGAGCTGGCAGAAAGCTTTCAGGAAACAAGAGAAAACAGAGAGATCCTGCCGGAAGAAAACCGTAATGATTTCCTGTGTCAGAGGCGTCTTTTTGAAAATAAAAACCTGATGGCGGAGCATCTGCAGGAAATGGCACAGATCATGACAGATGTAGCACAGGAAACGAAAAGCTGCAGACCATTAAGCGTCAGAAGAGTGAAACAGATTGCCCATGCCATGAAAGAGGTCGGAGTGCAGATGAAGAATCTGTACCTGATCGAAAATGAAGAAGGGAAGAGCGAGGTTACGATCTGCCTCAGGAATGAAAAAAGGAATACGCTGTCAGCAGAGGAAATGGGAGACCTGCTTTCTGTTCTGTTGAATATCAGGCTGGTCTGTACCGGAGACAATCCCTTTTTTGTAACAGAAGAATGGAAGACCTTTTATTATGTGGAAGAGGCCGGATATCATGTGCTGACCGGGGTGGCCACTGCTGTTAAGGAGACAGAAAAGGTTTCAGGGGATAATTATTCCTTTTTTGAAATGAAGCCGGGCAATCAGACAGCGATCCTTTCAGATGGAATGGGCTCAGGGGAGAAAGCGTGTCAGGACAGTACCCTTGTTGTAGAACTGATGCAGAAGTTTCTGGAGGCGGGATTCCCGGCAGAAACAGCAATTTCCATGATCAACAGTGCACTGGTATGCCGTGAGGAAAGCGCAAATATGTCCACTCTGGATCTCTGCAGTATTGATCTATACGGAGGGGAATGTCGCTTTATCAAGGTGGGAAGTGCCTGCTCGTATATTAAAAGGGGACAGCTCGTGGAACGGATATCATCCGGTAATCTTCCCATGGGGATCTTTCAGAAACCAGATGTGGATATGGTCTGCCGGGAACTGGAGGATGGAGATTATGTGATCCTGTTTTCTGATGGAGTTACGGATGCACTTTCCCAGGGGATGGGGGAGGAGATACTTCCGGAGGTGATCGGGAGCTGCCAGCTCAGCAATCCTGGAGAAATAGCAGGCTCTCTCCTGAATTTCTGTATTCACCAGTGCAAAGGGCGTATCCGTGATGATATGACGATTCTGGTGATCGGGATCTGGAAAAAAGAAGAGGAATAAGTCTTTTCTTTTATATATATATCAGCTATAGTAAATATATGGTCAATAAAGTTCTGGATTATTGTGAACAATATCATATGATAGCTTCTGGCGATGTGGTTGTAACAGGGGTTTCAGGGGGCGCAGATTCTGTCTGCCTCCTTTTTATGCTACTTGCTATCCGGGAGAAGGTGCCGTTTCATCTGGCAGTTGCCCATGTAAACCATGGACTGCGGAAGGAAGCTGCCATGGAGGCAGCCTACGTGCATGAATTATGTGAAAACAGGGGGATCCCATTCTATCTGAAAGAGGCAGATATGGCAGGCTACGCAAGGGAAGCATCCCTTTCTGAGGAGGAAGCAGGCAGGCAGATCCGGTATGCTTTTTTCAGGGAGATACTTATACTGGAGGGCACAAGGCACCAGACAGAGGAGGCAAAGTGGAAGATCGCAGTTGCCCATAACCGGAATGACAGAGCCGAAACCATGCTGTTCCATCTTTTCCGGGGAACAGGATTGGCGGGACTCTGCGGGATCCCGGCGGTAAACGGGAGGATCATACGGCCGCTTCTCTGCCTTGACAGGCAGGAGATTGAGGCTTATCTGAAAAATGAGAAGATCCGTTACTACACGGACAGTACCAATCAGGAGGATCACTACGCAAGAAACAGGATCCGCCATCATATTCTGCCCTATGCGGAAGATGAGATCTGCAGAAGTGCTGTGGCACATATGAACCAGACGGCAGAGAATCTCCGCCTGGCAGAGATTTATCTGGGGAAACAGACGGAAGAAGCGGCAGAGAGATGTGTGCTGCCTGCCGGAAACGTGGCAGCAGAATGCCAGGAGAAAGAACCGGCTGGCAGTGAGAAGCAGATCCGTCTGGATCTGGATGCTTTCATAAAAGAAGATCCATATCTGAGAGGCCGTATCCTGCATCTGTTTGTGGAGAGACTGGCCGGTCAGAGAAAAGACATTACGGCGGCACACCTGGAGGGCATAGAACGACTTTTCCTTTCAGAAAAAAACGGTGAATTGAATCTTCCATATGAAATTACGGTTTATAAAAATTACAGGATGGGTATGCTTGTAAGAGGTAAACAGAAGAAGCAGAGAAAGAAGCCTGTAGTGATCAAGGGGGATGGGATTTATCAGGCAGATGGTCTTGGAGAGGTGGAAGTTACAGTGTTTTCCTGTGAAAAAACTGGAAATATTCCGGAAAAGAGATATACGAAATGGTTTGATTATGATAAAATAACAACATCTGTTCTGCTGCGGGTAAGGGAGCGTGGAGATTATCTTACGATCAACAGCAGCATGGCGCACAAGTCCCTTCAGGATTATTTCGTTAATGAAAAAATCCCAAGACAGGAAAGGGATTCTTTTTATGTACTTGCAGACGGCGCCCATATCATGTGGGTTCCCGGATATCGGATCAGCGAATATTATAAGGTGACAGAGAAAACCCGGAATATCATGCAGATCAGCATAAAGAAGACGGAAGCGTAAGAAAGGAGTCAGGAAATGGCTGAACATGTAAAGGTACTATTATCAGAAAAGGAAGTGGATGACAGGATCCAGGCGATCGGAGAGCAGATCAGCAGGGATTATGCAGGAAAGCAGGTACATCTTATCTGTGTATTAAAGGGAGGAAGCTTTTTCCTGTGTGAGCTGGCAAAGAGGATCACTGTACCGGTTTCCCTTGATTTCATGTCTGTATCCAGCTATGGAAGTGAGACTAAGTCAAGTGGTGTGGTCAAGATCATCAAGGATCTGGATGAGCCGATCAAGGGGAAGGATGTTCTTGTGATTGAGGATATTGTAGATTCTGGAAGAACCTTAAGCTATCTTATGGAAATGCTGAAGGACAGAGGACCTGCAAGCTTAAAACTCTGTACACTTCTTGACAAGCCGGACAGAAGAGTCATTGATGTGCCGGTAGATTATACAGGATTTGAAATTCCGGATGAGTTTGTAGTTGGCTACGGTCTTGATTATGATCAGAGATATCGTAATCTTCCCTACATCGGAGTGATCAGCTTCGATTGAGAAGAGTGCTTTAAAAGAAATAATGCAGTAAATGACAGAATAGGAAAGTAAGACAGTTATGAAAAACCGAGGTATCAGAATTTATTTTGTACTCGTGATCGGACTTCTGCTCCTGGTTCTCTGGACCAGTATGCTGAATGTGAAGCAAAGCGAGTATACCAAAGGGGAACTGGTAACCAGCCTGAAGGCAGATGAAGTAATTTCGGCAACAATCCTGCCAAACCGTGAAACACCGACAGGTGAAGTAGAGATCGTACTGGCAAACGGTGAACAGAGAACCCTTTATGTAACAGATGTAAATGAGATCGAAGCTCTGCTGGAATCATATAAGATTGATCCGGCTGTAGAAAAGGTGCGGGAAGAAAACTGGTTCCTGAACAGTGTATTCCCGGTGCTCCTTGCCGTGATCGTTATGGTGTTCTTCTTTGTGATGATGAATAATCAGAATGCAGGCGGCGGAAACAGCAAGATGATGAATTTCGGAAAGAGCCGGGCCAGACTTTCTCTTGGTGACAATAAGACGACATTGCAGGATGTGGCGGGTCTGAAGGAAGAGAAGGAGGATCTGGAGGAGATCATAGAGTTTTTGAAGAATCCGGGTAAGTTTACCAGGGTTGGTGCCAGGATCCCCAAGGGTGTACTGCTTGAAGGAGCACCCGGTACAGGTAAGACCCTGCTTGCCAAAGCAATTGCGGGAGAAGCAGGAGTTCCCTTTTTCAGCATATCGGGATCTGATTTTGTGGAAATGTTTGTTGGTGTTGGTGCATCCAGAGTCCGTGATTTGTTTGAAGAAGCTAAGAGGCACGCTCCCTGTATTATTTTTATCGATGAGATCGATGCGGTTGCAAGACGTCGTGGAACTGGTATGGGTGGCGGTCATGATGAAAGAGAACAGACATTGAATCAGCTGCTTGTAGAGATGGATGGCTTTGGCGTGAATGAAGGGATCATTGTGCTGGCAGCAACCAACCGTGTAGATATCCTGGATCCTGCCATTTTAAGACCGGGACGTTTTGACCGGAAGATCAGTGTGAACAGACCGGATGTCGGAGGCAGGGAAGAGATTCTGATGGTACATGCCAAGAACAGACCTCTTGCAGAGGATGTAGACCTGAAGCAGGTGGCACAGACGACAGCCGGATTTACCGGTGCGGATCTGGAGAATCTTCTGAATGAGGCGTCCATTATGGCAGCCAAGGAAGAAAGGGCTTTTATCATCCAGGATGATATCAAACGGGCTTTCATTAAAGTAGGAATTGGCGCAGAGAAGAAGAGCCGGGTGATTTCAGACAAGGAAAAGAAGATCACTGCTTATCATGAGGCAGGTCATGCGATCCTGTTTCATGTACTGCCGGATGTGGGACCTGTCTATACGGTTTCTATCATTCCAACCGGTAATGGTGCAGCGGGTTATACCATGCCGCTGCCGGAGAAGGATGAGATGTTTATCACAAAGGGGCAGCTTCTGCAGGATATTATGGTGTCTCTTGGAGGACGTATTGCAGAGGAGATTATTTTCGGTGATATTACTACAGGCGCTTCCAGTGATATCAAGAAGGCGACCTCTGCAGCCAGAGATATGGTGACCAGGTATGGTATGTCTGAGAATATTGGCGTAATCAATTATAACAGCGATGATGATGAGGTATTCATCGGAAGAGATCTGGCTCATGCAAAGAATCACAGTGAACTGATCTCGGGAGAAATTGACAGAGAAGTAAAGGCCATTATTGATGACTGCTATAAGAAGGCAAAGGATATTATATTGGCACACATGGATGTACTGCATCACTGTGCAGAACTGTTGATCGTTAAGGAAAAGATTGGCAGGGAAGAGTTTGAGGCATTGTTTGACCAGAAGGAGAATGATCCGGAAAGCTTTTTCGAAAACCATGAAATTGGTGAAAGTGCACAAAAATGATGGTGCGAATTTGTAATATTTGTGAATTGTAGGAATTTACACAAAATGGGGGCTATGCTATTATACTACTTGTAACCCCCCCAATACATTATATAGTTTTTGCTATACCCCATAAGAAAGAAATACCTTCTCTAAAAAGAACAGTACACGTACTGTTCTTTTTACTTTATATTGATAAAAGAGGCTATTTCGGATAAAATAAGAAGTGGATTTTGAAGGGAGCAGCCAGGTATGTTTTTGGATATAAACCGCCTGAGAAAGGCGGAGTATGAAACGCAGTATGAAACGCAGTATATTAATGGGATGAGACCTGTTTTCAACAAGAAGGCACTGTTCAGCGATACGACAGAAGATTATGTGACTCCGGCAGAACCGGAGCCATATTCACATGTAATGATCCGTTTCCGGACAGCGGTAAATAATGTAGACCGAATCTTTCTTGTACATGGAGAAGCAAGGCATCTGATGATGCGGGAATCCAAGGATGAATATTTTGAATACTTTTCCTGTGAAATGGAACTGGAGAATACAGAGTTTTCCTATTATTTCATTGTAGAAGCCGGCAAGCTGAACTGCTTTTATGATACGAGAGGTGTAGTGAAGGAAGTGCGGCCAGAGTATCAGTTCCGTATCATTCCCGGGTTTAAGACACCGGAGTGGGCCAAGGGTGCTGTTATGTATCAGATCTATGTAGACCGGTTTTATAACGGAGATCCTGCCAATGATGTACTCACCGGGGAATATCAGTATATCGGTGACAAGACAGTGAAGGTGGATGACTGGGAGAAATATCCGGCAGCCATGGGCGTCCGTGAATTTTATGGCGGTGATCTGCAGGGTGTTCTTGACAAGATGGATTATCTGCAGGATCTGGGTGTTGATGTTATTTATTTCAATCCCCTGTTTGTGTCCCCGTCCAACCACAAATACGATATTCAGGATTATGACTATATTGATCCCCATTTTGGCAGGATCGTCAGTGATGAGGGAGAGCTTCTTTCCCACGATCAGAGGGAGAACCGTTTCGCATCCCGTTATATTGACCGGGTGACGAATAAGGCTAATCTGGAAGCAAGTAATGCCCTGTTTGCAGAGCTGGTGGCAGAAGCACATAAGCGCGGCATAAGGGTTATTCTGGATGGTGTGTTCAATCATTGCGGTTCCTTTAATAAATGGATGGATAGAGAGCGCATTTACGAGAATGCCGAAGGTTATGAAAAGGGTGCCTATATTGAAAAGGAAAGTCCCTATCATAGTTACTTCAAATTCCATAATGACAATGCATGGCCCTATAATGGCAGTTATGACGGCTGGTGGGGGCATGATACACTGCCAAAGCTGAATTATGAGGATTCCAGGGAGTTATATGCTTACATTCTCCGTATTGCGGCCAAGTGGGTAGCACCTCCTTACAACGCAGATGGATGGAGGCTGGATGTGGCAGCAGATCTTGGCTACAGTCTGGAAACCAATCACAGGTTCTGGAAGGACTTCCGCAGGGCGGTAAGAGAGGCCAATCCGGAGGCAATCGTACTGGCAGAGCATTACGGAAGTCCGAGGGCATGGCTGAATGGCAAGGAATGGGATACGGTTATGAACTATGATGCCTTTATGGAGCCTGTGACCTGGTTCCTTACGGGAATGCAGAAGCACAGTGATGATTTCCGCGGAGATATGCTGGGAAATGCGGATAATTTTATCGGAGCCATGAAGCATCATATGTCTGATTTCACGACACCATCTCTGCAGATTGCCATGAATGAGCTGTCAAACCATGATCATTCACGTTTTCTGACAAGAACAAACAGGAGAGTAGGACGTACCAATAATCTGGGACCGCAGGCAGCGAATGAAGGAACCAATAAGGCTGTTATGCGGGAAGCTGTTGTCATGCAGATGACATGGCCTGGTGCGCCTACAATTTATTATGGAGATGAAGCCGGTGTCTGTGGCTTTACCGATCCTGACAACAGAAGAACCTATCCCTGGGGGAAAGAAGATCAGGAAATGATCCGGTTTCATAAGGAAATGATCAGGATTCATAAGGCATGCCGGGAGCTGCTGACAGGTTCCTTGAAGATTATGAGCGGAGATTATAACCTGATCTCCTATGGACGTTTCAACAGACAGGCACAGACCATCGTGGTGGTGAATAATAATGATCATGAGGTGTCCAAAGATCTGACTGTATGGTATCTTGGCATTCCAAAGGAAAGTACCATGAAGTGTCTGATGCTTACGGAGAAAGATGGTTTTAGTACAGAAGAGGTGGAATATACGGTATCCGGTGGCAAGGTATATCTGGTAATGCCACCGATATCGGCTATCGTACTCAGATATGAAAATCTGGTACCTTTGCAGAAAAAGAAAAAATTCTTTTCTTTTGAGGAGTAGAATGAAATTATCGGAAAACCCGGAAATACGGCAAATGGCCGATCCTGTGATGCCGATAGAAGAAAAATATAAAAGTAGTAAAATAGTACTTGTTTTTTTAAAAGCAGGTGCTATCATTAGAGTAGAAGAAGTATCAAAGTATGGATTCTCCCCGTTTTGCCGGGAGGATCGGGGAAGGAAGTGTATCTTATGAAATCGGCAAAACTTAAAAAAGTATTACTCTGTTTTGCACTGGTGCTTGTCCTTGGCGGCGGCAGTATTGCTTACTACAATGTAGCTGGCAGAACTGATGGCGCATTAACAGATCAGGCAGCGACAAGAGACGCAGGAGTTCCCGCTGACGGAATTGTTTACATTGAACCTGAGATGGTCAGTCTTGCAGATGCCCTCACAGGGACAGCTGATTCCCAGGCCGCAGCAAAGGCAGCCTTCGATATCGTAAATGCGAAGAGACAGGAAGCCGGACTTTCCGCACTTACATGGAACAGTGGTCTTGAGCAGGCATCCTCAGTCAGAGCTGTAGAAGCATCCCAGTCATTCTCACACACCAGACCTGATGGTTCCGACTGGTGGACCGTTAACAGCAATCTGATGTATGGTGAGAATCTTGCCAAGGGATATGCAAGTGCAGATTCTGCAGTTACAGCATGGATGAATTCTCCTACCCATAAAGCTAATATTATGGATGCAGAGTTCACGTCAGGTGCGATTGCTATTCATGTAAATAGCAACGGACAGTGGTTCTGGGCACAGGAATTCGGATTCTAAACGTACATAAGAAGGGCCTCCGGAGTTAAAGCTTCGGGGGCTCTTTTTGTGTACATAATAGACAAAAATAGGTGAAATGAAATGTAAAAAATGTAGAAAATGTAAAAATCTATTGTAACATCAGAGGAATGATGTTAACATGAAAACAACTTAATTCGGAGTCAGAAATAATAAATTCGATATTCGAATTAATAGACTGAAAGGTAATGAAAAATGCAGAAGCGTGGATTAAAGGATATTAAGAGACGAAACAGGCATGTGATATTACAGACTGTTCTGGATAATAAAAAACTATCCCGTGTCGAGATTGCACAGAAAACAGAGCTGGCACCCAGTACGGTATCTACTTTAGTGGCAGAAATGATAGAACAGGGGTATCTGATAGAAAGTGGAAGCCAGATCACAGCAGGGCGAAGCCGCACAGAGCTGACACTGAATCCTGATTACGGAACAATAGCAGTTCTGGAGATAAATCGTAAAGGTATTGAGCTGAGTGTCTATGATATGGCACTGCAGGTGATAGAAAGAAAGAAATTGTCGGAACAGTGCCTTACAGGAAATGAACTGTTTGATGAAATTACAAATGCGGTTGATGTCTATTATAAAAAGGAACGGCCGCTGGCAGGGATCGGACTGCTGTTCCAGCAGGATATGAGGGAAAGTGATTTCCGTATCATGTATTCTACAGGAGCTGCAGCAGCAAGCATTACTTTGAAGGAAGCACTGGTTTCCAGATACAAGATTTTTGTGACAGAAGATTATGGAGAGGTTTATAACGTTTCCAGGGCATTGTCAGAGCAGAAAAAGGGTGAGGTGCGAAACGGCGCACATATCAGTCTTGGTGAAAGGGTAGTCATCAATGTAACACAGGAAAACATGATTGTACCGATTCGAAGTGATTTCTTCGAAACAGCAACCAGCTTCCTGGAAGACCTTGTTCCTGAAACAGAGGGAAAGAAGACAGGTTCTGACAGAATGAAGAATCTTGTGATGATCATGCAGCTTCTGTGTATGATATTTCCGCTGAACATTATTTTTCTGTCGGGAACAGATATTTCAGACAAAGAGGATGAGAAAACGATCCGGAGGCAGCTTGCAGAAAATCTTCCGGAAAAGCTGATCCCACAGATCCGGTTTTTATTTCAGAAATCGACAGAGCAATGTGCAAACAGTTATGCGCAGCGTCTGAGATCAGATATTCTATTTAATCATTAACAGGAGGTAGCTTATGAAATTCAAGGAGCTTATTGAAGGTAACAAATTCAGTCTGGTTGTGAGTCTGCCGTCCAACAATCTGGAGCTGGCAAAAGCAGCTCTTGACGGGGGCGCACAGGCAGTCAAGGTTCACTGCAATGTATGGCATAGAGCAAGTGGTCATACCTTTGGAACCTACGCGGAGAACAGAGAGTTTCTGCAGCAGCTGATCACACTTTGCAAGGATGTGCCGGTTGGACTGGTTCCAGGTGGTGAAGATGCATTTATCACACCGGAGGAAAGACTGGAACTGGAAAATATGGGACTTGGATTTTTCAGCTCCTACAGTCAGCATTTACCCTGCCATATGATGGAGAGCAAGGTGCTGACGAAAATGGTAGCTATTGATTATACCTATACAGAGAATACACTGGATGCAGTTCGGAGCTCAGGTATTGATGTGCTGGAATGTTCAGTCCAGCCTGGTGAAAACTATGGAACAGATTTAAACTATGCAGATATTTTGCGGTACAGTGATATCGTAACAAAATCCGGAAAGCCATGTCTGATTCCCACGCAGAGGAAGATCAAACCATGCGAGGTGAAGCATCTGTATGATGCGGGCTGCAAGGCAGTCATGATAGGTGCTATCGTGATGGGAAAAGAGCCTGATGCGAAACAGCTTCAGGCAGTAACATCAGCATTCAGGGAAGCTATAGATGCCCTGTAATCGAGAAACTCAACTCGCCAATGAGTGAGTGAAAATAAAAAAGAAAAAGGAGAGATCATTATGTTGCAAGGTTTCCTGATCATTCTGATTTTTGTCATCATCGCAGCACTCATGATGACGAAAAAAATTCCTACCCTTCTGGCTTTGCCTCTTATGGCAGTTATTATCTGTATTATTGCAGGTGTTCCTGCAGTCGGGGTTGACGCAGAAGGCGTAGAGATCGGCTGGCTTCAGACAGTACTGGAAGCAGGTACCGTCCGTATGGGCAGTGCGATCATGGCAGTCATTTTCGGAGCATGGCTTGGACAGCTTATGAACAAGACCGGTGTTACTGAAAACATCATTAAAAAGAGTGCAGAGCTTGGAGGGGACAGACCTCTGGTTGTTACTCTGATCATGGTTGTTGCCTGTGCAGTCCTGTTCACTACACTGAGCGGACTGGGTTCTATCATCATGGTTGGATCTATCGTATTACCGATCCTCATTTCTGTCGGCGTTCCGGCAATGAGTGCAGCCTGCATTTTCCTGATGGCATTTACATGTGGCCTTACCTTTAATATTGCGAACTGGAAGACATTCTCCAGTATCTTCGGACTGGAAATTGACCAGATCAAGGGCTTCGAGGTGTACATGCTGATCGCAACAGCAATCGCAACCATTATTCTTGTCATGGTTGAGTTCAAGCGTAACGGTGTGAAGTTTGCTTTTTCTGCGCCTGTTGAAGAAAGCAAGCCGGCAAAGCAGTTAACAGGTATCAGAGGCGGGCTGGCAATGATCACACCACTGATCCCCATTGTACTTGTAGCTGCGTTTAAGGTTCCTGTATGTCCTGCATTTATGGTAGGTATTGCATGGATCCTGATCTTCACCTCAAAGAGCTTTTCAAAGGCAATGAATATGCTGGTAAAGACCTGCTATGATGGCATTACAGATGGTGGTCCGGCTATTATCCTGATGATCGGTATTGGTATTCTTTATCTGGCAGTGACACACTCTATGGTAAAGGAAGTACTGAATCCATTCCTGTTGGCAGTAGTTCCGTCTAACAAGGTTGCTTATATTATCTTCTTCTCATTACTGGCACCCTTATCACTGTACCGTGGTCCCATGAACCTGTTTGGACTTGGTTCCGGTATTGCGGCACTGGTAATCGGACTTGGAACTCTTTCTCCTTTGGCAGTTATGGGTGCATTCCTGGCAGCAGAAAGAATCCAGGGCTGTGGAGATCCTACCAATACACAGAATGTATGGACTGCTAACTTTGCAGAAGTAGATGTAAATGGTATTACCAAAAAGTTACTGCCTTACTTATGGGCAATCGCCATTGTTGGTGTTGTTGTCAGTGCAGTAAAGTATTTCTAAGAGAGATTTAGATAAAGAGGATCTGAGGACAAATGAGATGAGGGTGTCATATTCTGGCACCCTCTGATTGAAAAAAGACCTCAGCTAATGTGAATACAGGGATACATCGGTTGAGGTCTTTAGTCAATCTACAGATTATAAAACAGGAGGAAATTTGTGAATGAAGGTCAGAATTGGTATTGATGTCGGGGGAACTTTTACAGATGCTGTTGCCATTAATAATGAGACTTATGAGCTGATCGGTTCAGTGAAAGCGCCGACAACCCATACGGCAAAGGAAGGTGTTGCTGCAGGTATTGTAGAAGTATTGCATAAGGTAATGGAGCAGTATAGCATCAAACCGGAGGACGTGACATTTATTGCACATGGAACAACGCAGGCTACCAATGCCCTGCTGGAAGGAGATGTGGCAAGGGTTGGTGTTGTTACACTGGGACAGGGTATCCAGGGAGCAAAGAGCCGCAGTGATACTACAATAGGAAATATTGAACTGGCACCGGGGAAGTTCCTGAATTCAGAAAATAATTATGTAGATACATCCTCACAGAATGTAGACCAGGCAATCAGGACAGCGTTGGAAACATTGAAAAATCAGGGATGTACAAGTTTTGTGGCAGCAGAGGCTTTCAGTGTGGATGACCCGGCAAGAGAGAACCGGACAGTAGAATTATGTAAAGAAATGGGGCTGCCGGGAACAGCTACCAATGATATATCAAAGCTGTATGGATTAAAGATCCGGACAAGAACTGCAGTTGTAAATGCAAGTATCATGCCGAAGATGCTGGAAGCAGCAACTATGACGGATGCAAGCATCAAATCGGCAGGAATTGAAAGTCCTCTGATGGTTATGCGCTGTGATGGCGGTGTCATGACTGTTGATGAAGTGAGGAACCGTCCGATCCTTACTATTCTGTCAGGACCGGCGGCAGGTGTTGCAGGGGCACTTATGTATGAAAAGCTGACAGATGGACTGTTTTTCGAGGTAGGAGGAACCTCTACGGATATTTCCTGTGTCAAGGATGGAAAGGTTATGATCCGTTATGCAGAGGTTGGCGGGCATAAAACCTATCTGAACAGTCTGGATGTACGTACCGTCGGAATCGGCGGTGGAAGTATGGTGGAGATTAAAAACGGAAAGGCCGTTGATATGGGACCAAGAAGTGCCCATATTGCAGGACTGGAATATGAGGTTTATACGCCAGCAGAAAAGATCGTGGATCCGAAGCTTGTAGCAGTACGGCCGATGGAGACAGATCCGGAGTATGCCTGCATAGAGTGCGCAAATGGGGTAAAGGTTGCACTGACGATGGCTGGAGCAGCCAATCTGGCAGGCTATGTAAGAGAAGAGGATTATGCCTTCGGTAATGTGGAAGCAGCCAGAAAGGCATGGAAGCCGTTAGCAGACAATATGGGATGCAGCGTAGAGGAAGCAGCAAGGAAAGCACTGGCTTTTGCAGCAGCGAAGAATGGTAAGGTTGCCAGAGAGCTTATGAAAGATTATGGCATGGATCCCCAGCATACCGTTTTTGTAGGTGGTGGCGGCGGTGCAGCTACGGTAGTGCCACACCTGGCGGAAACTATGGGACATAAATTCCGAATTGCACAGAATGCACCGGTTATTTCAACGATCGGTGTGGCACTTGCCATGGTTCGTGATATGGTGGAAAGAAGTGTTGCCAATCCGACCGATGCGGATATTATCAGTGTACGCCGGGAAGCAGAACAGAAAGCGATCCAGAACGGTGCAGCCCCCGGAACGGTGGAAGTCAGTGTGGAAGTAGATACACAGAAAAATATCATCAGGGCGATCGCAGTGGGTGCTACAGAGCTGCGGAGCAAGGACAGAATGAAAAAAGAGATGTCCGAGGATGAGCGCCTTGGAGTCGTGGCAGAAAATCTGGGAGTAGGTAAGGAAAAGCTGCAGATAGAGGCCAGGAATGGCGCCATGATGGCAGTCCAGTACGATAGAATACAGAAAAAGCTTTTTGGTCTGATCAAAAAGGTAACGAAGCCGCTGCGTCTGATCGATGAGGAAGGTGTGATCAGACTTCAGAAAAATAATGCACTGGTAAGGCAGACTACGGTAGGTGGCTGGCAGCAGGATCTGAAATGGATCTTGGAGGAGCTGACAGAATATAATGATGGCGGTACCAATCTGCCTAACGTATATGTTGTGCTTGGCAAGAGGATTATCGATCTGTCCGGCATGCAGACAGGTGAACAGATCATAAGTCTTGGTAATGTGGAACTGGCAGGATATGAGGATATGGAGCCGCTGATTCTGGCGGCAACCAGACGAGTGGATGCGTGAGGAAGAATGAATGGAGCAGTTTGATTTTCCTTTTCCTGGAAGAGAGCTGGCAGATCAGGAATTAACCTATGACATGTGTTATGCAAAAATACAGGAAGAGGATCGGGCAGTAATCGTAGAATCGGCGTGGCAGAAGGGCTGCAGGGCGGCAGAAAAGGTTTTTGCTGAAGAAAACGGAAATATGGATTTTGCGGAAATTGTCCTGAAAAGCGGTCTTAAGCTGGTAGAAAAGGATATAGATTATGTGGTCGGTGGACAGAGATATTTCAGTGACTATATTTCCGGGAAAAAGTGTATCAACCTGTATGTCCGTTCAGTAAAAAAGTGGGCAGAGCAGAATAAGCTGACTTATAAACAGGCTGTTAATCTGATCCTCAGCCACGAGTATTTTCATTTTCTGGAGGTTACAAAGCTTGGTCTGACCAGCAGGGAATATCAGGTGCCTATGGTCAGGTTTGGGAAAATCGTAATTGGAAAAACAGGGATTCATGCATTGTCTGAAATAGGAGCCCACGGTTTTGCGAGGACTTATTATGATCTGTGGTATCAGCAGGAGAAAGGAAGAAGCATAGATGAAGGAGAATCTGAATTATGATGTTGTGATCATTGGCGGGGGACCGGCAGGTGCTGTGGCAGCTGTCGCAGCAGCGAGGCAGGGAATGAAGACACTGCTTGTGGAACAGAATGGCTATCTTGGCGGATCACTGACAGGCTGTGGGGTCGGACCTCAGATGACATTCCATGCAGGGACAACGCAGGTTATAAAAGGCATTCCGGAAGAAATTGTGGAAAGGCTGCAGGAGCTTAGAATGTCTCAGGGGCATATGGAAGATTTCGTCGGGTATGCCAGCAGCATTACACCCTTTGATGCAGAAGGAATGAAACTGGTACTGGAAACCATGGTGCAGGAAGCAGGGGCAGAACTGCTATATCATACCACATACACCGGATGTACAGTAGAGGACGGAGAGATCACGGAGGTACAGCTATATGCAAAGAATGGCTTTTTCTCTGTAAAGGGAAGGGTATTTCTGGACTGCAGTGCGGATGCAGATCTGGCAACACATGCAGGGATCGGCAGTGTATATGGACGGGAAGCGGATCATCTGGCGCAGCCTATGACAATGAATATCAAAGTAGCGAATGTAGACCGGGAAAGGGTCATGGAATTTGTAAAGAATCATCGGGATGATATGCTTTCTACGATTCCCTTTGACAGACTGGAGGAAATTCCAAGAACGGGAATTCAGGGCGCTTATTCTCTGATAAAAGCAGCCAAAAGCAAAGGGGAGTTTCATGTGGACAGGGATATGGTACTCTGTTTTGAAACGAACAACAGAGGTGAGTTTATTCTGAATATGTCGCGTATTATCAGAAAATCAGCCATTGATCCTTTCGAACTGACAGAGGCTGAGATCGAAGGAAGAAAACAGGCGCAGGAAATCGTAGCCTTCATGCGGAAATATATTCCGGGCTTTGAAAACTGCAGACTGGAATGCACCGGTCCGAGTATCGGGATCCGTGAGAGCCGTAAAATTGATGGCATCTACAAGCTGAAGGCAGAGGATCTGGTGGAAAATAAGATGTTTCCTGATGCCATTGCCATGGGAGGATATCCGATAGATATCCATTCACCTGACGGAGCAACCATGAAGCACCGGTTTCTGAAGCCGGGGAGCTGGTATTCGATACCATACAGATCTCTGGTAACAGAGAAGATAAAGAATCTGATCGTGGCCGGCAGGTGCTTAAGCGCAACCCACGAAGCCTGCGCGGCAGTGAGAGTAACACCGATCGTCATGGCAATGGGACAGGCTGCAGGTACAGCAGCCGCTCAGAGTGTCCGTGAGGGCGAGGCGGCTAACGGTCTGGATACGGAGAAGCTTCGGAAAGCCCTTAAGGAAAATGGAGCTTTTCTTCAGGATTATACAGGATAAAGAAGGACAGGAAATAAGTATTTGTCGTGTTTTGTGCAAATACTTATTTTTGTTTTGCAGGGAGGAGAAAAGTTCCACTGCAGAAACACTCCGGTTTTTGCTATAATACGGACAGGAAGAGGGAACAGCTATGAAAGAAAAAACAAATGTCCGGGAAGCTCTTGTGCCGTTACTGATCCTGTTTGCTTCTTTTATCGGGGTAACACTGTGCTCTATGATCTTTATGGCCAAGGATAATAATTATGACAATATGATCAATCAGTATTTCAACATCAGCAAGGAGCTGTATGGAAAGCTGATTTATCTGCATATATCAAAAGGGGCACTGGTCAATGGCATGAACCTGTGCAGTCTTGCATTTCTGTTTGGAAATTTCATGCTTGTCTGGGAGATCAGTTCCGCAAAGGAGAAAAAGAGAAGAAAAGGGCTTCTGGCCGCAGCCAGTGTTTATCTGCTCCTGCAGGCAGTTGTCTATAATACGGTATTCCAGCGCTTACTCTATTTTGGGAAAATGGGATTTCTGCCGGATCCCCGGATCTTCCGGAAAATTTACGGTGGATTTCATTATGTTACTGTGATCGGAAATTTCCTGATGCTGATTATGGGATGCGGTTTTATTTTTCTGTCTGATCTTCATAAGAAACAGATACCGGAACTTCTCAGGGTAAAGCGTGCCATTTTTCTGACACAGATCAGTCTGGCGGGGCTGTATTTCTATATGTTCTTTTCCCTGCCTGATTCCTTCCTGTGGATGTCCAGATCAACAGGCTATATTTCCTATCACTCCCTGAAAATGGCACCGTATGTGGGTGGTATGAGGGCGGTGATCTGGCTGATCCTGTTATTCCTGATCATCCTGTTTTACAATATGTACCGATATCAGCTGATGCGGGAGAGAGTATCTCAGGAGGAATATGTGTTTTCCAGTATTATTGCATCATCAGAGATTTCCACCAGGGCATTCAGTCATTATGTAAAGAATGAACTGCTTGGGATCATGGCAGAGGCAGAGACACTTTTGGCAAAGGAGAAGGAACCTGTCAAAGAACTTGAAAATATTCAGAAATCCTGTCAGGAGGTATATGACAGACTGAACGAGCTGCAGAAGAACAGCAGCCGGATCGTATTGAACCAGTCCAGACAGAATTTGGCAGAAGTGATCCAAAGCGCAGTGGAAGAAAACAAAGCAATGATGGAGAAAGCAGGTTGTCAGATCTTGTACGAAAAACCATCGAAGAAGGCGGAAGTCTTTCTAGATCCTGGTTATATGAAGGAGGTTTTTCGGAATATTTTCTGCAATGCCATGGAGGCGATGGAGGAAAGCCTTGGAGAAAAGAAGGTTTTCGTGGAGCTTAAGGTTTATGATGAGGAAGTGGAGATCATCATAAAGGATACAGGTCCCGGGCTTTCAGAAAACATCAGTAACCGTCTGTTCAACCCATTTGTATCTACGAAATCAACCAAACAGAACTGGGGGATCGGGCTGTCCTTCTGCAGAAGGATCATTATCAGCCACAGAGGAAGAATTACGGCAGAAAATGGGGAACTGGGAGCAGAGTTCCATATTTATCTGCCTTTGATAGGAGAAGTGTCAGATGGAAAATAAAAAGATAAGAGTAATGATTGTAGATGATATGGAGTCACTTTGCAGGAAATATGAGACGGTTCTTTCACAGTCAGAGGAAATTGAGGTAGTGGCGGCTGCCCATGACGGATATCAGGCGATCATGAAAAGCGCCATGCTGCAGCCAGATGTGATCCTGATGGATATTGAAATGGAAAGCAAGTATGCCGGGATCACGGCGACCAGCCAGATCCTCCGGGAGTTTCCGAAGATCAAGATCGTAATTCTGACGGTGTATGAGGATGATGAGATGATCTATGCAGCATTTCAGGCAGGAGCCTGTGATTATGTGCTGAAGACAGCTACACCGGCAGCCATGGTTTCCTGCGTAAAGGATGCCTACTATGAGAAATCGGTGATCCGTCCGCAGGTAGCAAAGAAGCTGCGGAAAGAATTTAAGCGGATCAAGAATAATGAGGACAGTCTGATCTATACGATCTATCTGGTACAGCTTCTGACGGATACAGAGAGAAATATCCTGGAGGCACTGCATGAGGGCAAGGATCAGAAGGAAATCTGCCGGGAACGTTTTATTGAGCCGGTGACGATGAAGACACATATCCGCAATATTGTGAAAAAGATGAAACAGAAGAATATAGAGGATGTTTTGTCACAGGTAGAACAGAGTGGATATTTCTATTATATGGACAAGATCAAAAGCAGACAGGAAGAAAGCTGATGTACCATGTCTGTAAATGGATGACCAAACAGATTATCCAGCTGATGAAAACCGCTTCTGCAGAGCATGCAGAGGCGGTTTGTGCATTCTGACGGGAAAAAAATTAGATTTTCTAATCTTTTCGCAGAAGACGGAAAAACAGGTAAGAATGATAGACTTTCGGAAGAAGGGTTACCCTGATAGAATGGGGTCACCTGATAAACAAAGAGAAGGAAAGGTAAAAAAGGAGGACATTACATGAAAAAGAAAATAATCTCTTGTATTCTGGCATGCACCATGGGACTTGGCCTGTTGGCAGGCTGTGGCTCATCAGACAATGGAGGTGCCACAGCAGCAGACACTGCTACACAGGATTCATCATCAGCAGAAACAGACACTGCAGCAGAAACCGCAGAAGCAGACACTGCAGGCGGGCAGGATAAGGTAGTGATTCACTATTATTCCTGGAGCGAAGGTGACTATCTGCAGCAGATGGTAGATGCGTTCAATGCATCCAGTGAGAATGTAACGGTAGAAATGACACAGGTAAGCAGTGACGAGTATGATGACAAGCTTATGACTATGTTGGCCGGGGACAACGATATTGATGTATTTAATATGAGATCCACTTCCCTGTTAAGTAATCTGGCAAAGAGCGGAAATCTGACAGATATTTCCCAGATGATCAATGACAGCGGCATGGATATTTCCACTTATGGAACCGGATTTGCAGACACTAAGGTAGATGACAAATTCTATGGACTTCCTTACAGAGCATCTGCTTATGGACTTTTCTATAACAAAAAAATGTTTGATGCAAAGGGAATTGCTTATCCTGATAACCTGACATGGGATGAATATGCAGATCTGGCAGCAGAGTTATCGGAAGGCACAGGCGCTGACAGGATCTATGGCGGTTATATTCCTGACTGGAATAGCTGTGCTTATATTACACTTCAGGAAGGCTCCAACTTCGCAGATGATGACCTGAGTGCACTTCAGGACTGGTGGGAGCTGGAAAACAGGATGTATAACACAGACAATTCCCATATGAGCTATTCTGATATGGTGAGCAGCGGTACCGATGGAATCAACTTCTTCTGCTCCGGCAAGTGCTATATGTATCCCGGCGGAGAATGGTCTATCAGTGATGTACTGACCATGTTAAAGAATGATCCTACAATCGCAGACAATTTTGAACTTGGTATTGCAACTGTTCCCCAGCCTGCAAAGACAGACGATCCGGTTACTATTGGTGGTGTAAGTACCTTCATCGGTATCAATGCATCTTCTGAAAAGCAGGAAGCAGCCTTTGAATTTATTTCCTACATGGCTGGAAAAGAGGCGGCAAAATATATCGCAGCAGCAGGCGCAATCCCTGCTTATATTGATGATGATATTACAGCGGTATTTGAAGAAGCAATCGGTGTATCCGGAGCAGCTAATATCCTGAATCCGTCCAAGATTTCCGAAACACTGATGATCCCTGAATATACAGAGCTTCAGACTATTGAAAAGGAAGAAAGAGAACTGTACCTGCTCGGTGAGCAGTCTCTGGAAGACGGATTAAAGAACTTCGAAGAGAGAAGAGCAGAAGTAATGAACTAAGGATAAGGAGGGAAGCCATATGGCAAAGCAAGCTGTCAAAAAGAGCAGACGCAGGCTGAAACAGAATCTGGTTGGATGGGGGTTTGTCCTTCCAAGCCTGATCGTATTCATCCTGTTTATGTTCCTGCCTATTGTGCTTGGATTCTGGTACAGCCTGACAGATTATACAGGGCTGTCGAAAGATTACCAGTTCATCGGACTGCAGAATTACATCAAGATGTTCTCAGACCGGTATTTTAAAGTATCCGTTAAAAATAACTGCATTTATGCCGTATGGTTTTCTATCCTGACTATGTTGGTATCTCTGATACTGGCGAGCGTATTAAACAGATTAATGCGATTCCGGAAGTTTTTCCGGATCGCATTTTTCCTGCCATACATTTCATCAATGGTGTCCGTAGCGGTCATCTGGAAGATGATCTTTAATCCGCAGGGAGGCCCTTTAAATACTGTGCTGGGGCAGCTTGGCATCAGTAATCCTCCCCAGTGGCTGGCATCTACTACATGGGCATTGTATGCCGTGATCATCGTATCTGTTTGGAAAAACTGTGGCTACTATATGATGATTTTTCTGGCAGGATTGCAGAATGTGCCGGATTCCCTGTATGAGGCAGCAGCTCTTGATGGAGCCGGTAAGCTGCAGCAGTATTTCAGGATCACCCTTCCGCTGATCAGTCCGACCATATTCCTGAATCTGATCCTGGTTACGATCAATTCCTTCCAGGTATTTGATCTGGTCAGTGTCATGACGGACGGAGGACCCGGTATGAGTACAAATGTGCTGGCATACAGGATTTATTATGAAGGCTTCAAAAGTATGCATATGGGATACGCGTCTGCAATCTCTTATTTCCTGTTTGCAGTGATCCTTGTGATCACCATCATCCAGTTTGTTGCGCAGAAGTACTGGGTAAATTATGACTAAGGAGGAGAGAATACGATGAAAAAAGCAAAAAATGTAATATTTTATGCATTAATGTTCCTTCTGTCCTTTGTCATGATCTTTCCATTTCTGTGGATGATATCGACTTCATTCAAATTCGATAGTCAGGTGTTTACAACACCGATCGAATGGATCCCGGATCCTGTAAATTTCAGTAATTATGTGAAGGTGTGGACAGAAGAGCCATTTCTGACCTTTTACAAAAATACAGCTTTTGTTGCGGTATTTGCTACAGTGGGTCAGGTTATTATCAGTGCAATGGCAGCTTATGCTTTTGCAAAGATGAAATTCACCGGAAGGAATATAGTATTTGGGCTTTATCTGGCAACTATGATGGTGCCATGGAATACGATCATGATTCCACAGTATCAGATCATCAGTAAGCTTCATCTGACAGATACTCATCTGGCGCTGATCCTGGGACAGCTTGCCAGCGCTTTCGGCATTTTCCTGCTCCGGCAATTTTTTATGACAGTACCGGATGAGCTGGTGGAGGCAGCGAGGATCGATGGAGCCGGTGAGGGAAGGACCTTCGCACAGATCATGCTGCCACAGGCAAAACCGGCGCTGGCAACACTGATCATATTTACATTTATACAGGTATGGAATGACTATATGGCGCCGCTGATCTATCTGAATACAAAAGAGAAATATACGATCCAGCTTGGCCTTAAATTTTTCCAGTCAGAGCATACTATGCAGTATACCGTTATAATGGCAGGAACAGTGTGTGCGTTGATCCCAATCCTGATCATATTTCTGGTATTTGAAAAGCAGATCACAAACGGAATGGTTCACAGCGGACTGAAAGGCTAAGAAGGAAAGGATTTTTTATGGAAGCGATCAGATTAGATCAGAATGGAATTTATATTAATGGAAAATATCAGACATTACTGGCATCCTCCCTGTTTTATTTTCGGATCCCGAGGGAGCGATGGAATGACAGGATGAAGCTGCTGAAAACAGCAGGTTATCAAGCTATTGATGTGTACTTTCCCTGGAATTATCATGAAACAGCACCAGATGTCTGGGATTTTGAAGGAAATAAGGATGTAGAGAGCTTTCTAAAGCTGGCAGCAGAAAATGAGCTGTTTGTTATCGCACGCCCAGGACCATATATCTGCTCCGAATGGGATGGCGGTGCAATTCCTGCGTGGCTTTCGGAGAAAAAGGTTGCAGTCAGACAGGATGATCCAGGATTTCTATCTGAAATGCGAAACTGGTATGCACATATCCTGCCAGTGCTTTCAAAGTACCAGATCGGACAGCAGGGAACGATCATCTGTATGCAAATCGAAAATGAACTGGATTTTTATCGCTGCACAAGTCCTGTCAGTTATATGGAAAAGCTGAAAAGGATGGCAGAAGAATTTGGCATGACTGTACCACTTTTCTATTGCTGCGGACAGAATGATCTGCTCCGCGGAGGTGGTCTGACACCAGATCTCTATACGGCATATAATGTATATTCTGATGGAAAAAATCCGGATCTTGAGGAAAGGGCAATTCATCTGTATCATGCCGTACAGGAAAGAAGTATGCCATTCCTGGTGACGGAAACTAACAGAGAGCATAGCTATCTGAAGCGGCTTTTGGCATGTGGGGCGAAGCTCTTAAGTCCTTATAACCAGACTGCCGGATCAACCATGGATTTTTATAATGGAATTACTAACTGGGGGACAGAAGAAAATCCGGTAGCCTTGATGGCTTCTGATTATGATTTCCGTTCCATGATCGGTTCAGCAGGTGAATGCAATGAGCAGATCTATCAGGCCCGTCTTCTGGCAGGACTTATCAGAAGTCTGGGAGAGTCTCTTGCCACAGCGAAGCCAGGATTTCATTCGGAGCTTTCTGTGCAGTCGGAAGGACAGATAAACAGGAAGGTACCTTTTCTGAAGCTGAAGGAAGGAGAATTGATTGAGCTTTCTGATCTGGAGCGGAAGCAGATGATTACCGTTCAGACAGAAAAAGACAGCTTTATGGTAGATATGAAGCCTCTTGAAACAAGACTTCTTCCCTGGAATTTTCACATTTGCGGGGAATGTGTGATCCGACACAGCAATTATGAGATCGGATGGATCAGCCAGCAGAAGGATCGAACAAAGGTATGTCTTTATGGAGAGGGTCTTTTGGACTGTCTTCTTGACGGAGCAGAGGGAAGTTGTCGGATCCAGAAAGAGATGGAAGAGGAGGAGATTGTCTTTTCCTATGGAACTGTTGATTTTGTGGCAGGTTCCAGGGAACATATGGGAGCTGCCAGGATTCCGGGACTTCCGGATCTCGCCTGTCTGCCGGAAGAACAGAAGGATGACGGGAAAGAAGTCACCTTGTATGTTGGAGAGGCACAGCTTACTAAAGAGAATAGCATAAAAGCAGAAATTGCGCCTATGGAAAGCCTTGGGCAGTATCGGGGCATTGGATGCTATGATGTGACACTCGCTGCAGATGGTGAATACCTGATTGCAGGAGCTGCAGATCTGCTGACAATCCGTAATCAGAAAAGCTGTGAAACCCTGTATTCTAATGGAAATTGTCTGCGCAGGTTTTTTAAAAAAGGAGAGGTGCAGCTACAGACAGAAATCTGGGGACACAGTAATTTTGATGATATCCGGTGTAAGAGTCTGCAGATGGGCTCTTTAAAGGGAATTTCAAAACTGATGAGGATTACCAGAAGGGAAGATATCAGTGAAAGCTGGCTGTTTGACCTGGATGAAGGAGCATTTTCAGAAACTTGCTTTTTCAGACATTCCCCGTATAATACAATTATGGGGATCGATGGCTATAACCGTGCAGTATCTCCACTGAAAACCATTTATTCAAGATTTGTTGTTTCAGACAAGGACGAGGATGCCCTGTTCTTACATTTTGAGAAGGCAGATTGCTTGATCGCTGTTTATGTCAATAATTCTCTGGTTTCTATGGTACAGAAGGACGACCCGTATGTGGATCTAAGTGCTTTTGCCGGAAGTGGGCGGATAGAGCTGACGGTCAGGATCCTTCGTAGATATTATACAGATCTGGCAGGCAGAGTGACACTTTTGAGAGGCAGAACGATTAAAGAGTGTACCTATAGTGAGCTTTTGCCTCAGGCTGCGAAGGCCTTCAGGAATGTCGAGCTTCCACTCAGGCTGCAGAAGGGGGAAAATCGTTTCCTGAAGCTGCAGATGCAGACAGACAAGAAAGAAGTAAAGCTGTTCTTTAAGGGAAAGGATCTGAAACTGACGGTATATGCAGGTGGACACGTAGCGGGAAGGATCCTGCTGCAGGAGGAAAATATGCCTGTGGTTGCCGGTGGAAACCGGGATGTGGTTTATCTGTGTGGTGAATGGTGCGGTGATGTGACCATATGGTGCCAGGCTACCGGGGAAAGACCGGTGTTAGAGGATCTCCGGATGGCAGAATACAGCAGTCTGCAGAAAAACTGACAGGCAGCTTCGAGAGGAGAAGAGGATGGCAAAATTGGTTATTAACGAAACAAAGAAGCTTGGAAAGATCAATGCTGAGCTCTACGGACATTTTTCAGAGCATCTGGGAAGGTGCATTTATGAAGGAATCTATGTGGGAGAAAATTCTGAGATTCCGAACAAAAACGGAATGCGGACAGATGTGGTGGAGGCTCTGAAAGAAATGAAGATTCCGGTACTCCGCTGGCCGGGAGGCTGCTTTGCGGATGAATACCACTGGAAGGACGGTATTGGTCCCAAAGAGAGCCGCAAGAAAATGATCAATACGAACTGGGGTGGTGTGCTGGAGGATAACAGCTTTGGTACTCATGAGTTTATGGAGCTTTGTGAACAGCTTGGCTGTAAGACCTATATCAATGGAAATGTGGGAAGCGGCACCGTGCAGGAAATGTCAGAGTGGTTTGAGTATATGACCTTTGACGGTGTATCACCTATGGCAGACCTCCGGAAGGAAAACGGCCGGGAGAAGCCCTGGAAGGTAGATTATTTCGGCGTAGGCAATGAGAACTGGGGCTGTGGCGGCAATATGACACCGCAGTATTACGGCAATCTTTACCGCAGATACCAGACCTTCCTTAGGGACTATTCGGGAAAGGGTGAGACAGGGAAGATCTGCTGCGGGGCAAATACAGCTGATTACCACTGGACAAAGGAAGTGCTGAAAACAGCCTTTGACCATACACCGCCGCATTTTCACGGCTATATGGATGGCCTTTCCCTGCATTATTATACAGTGCCGGAATCGGACTGGGATCATAAGGGAAGTGCTACAGAATTTACCACGGGGGAGTGGTATAAGACACTAGCCAAGGCAGAGAAGATGGAAGAGCTGATCAAAAAGCATGGCGATATCATGGACTGCTATGATCCGGAGAAAAAGGTCGGCATGATGATCGATGAATGGGGCTGCTGGTTTGATGTGGAGCCGGGAACCAATCCGGGTTTCCTTTATCAGCAGAATACCATGAGGGATGCACTGGTAGCCTGCCTTTCCCTGAACATTTTCAACAAGCACTGTGACCGTGTGAAGATGGCCAACATTGCACAGCTTGTCAATGTACTGCAGTCAGTGATCCTGACAGAGGGCGCCAAGATGGTACTGACTCCGACCTACTATGTATTCCATATGTTCCGTGGCCACCAGGAGAGCGAGCTCCTGGACAGTACCCTGACTACAGAAATGGTCGGAGAAGGAGAGGATAAGGTGCCTCATATCAGCGAATCCGTTTCCATGGATGCAGAGGGCAATATCCTGATCACGCTTGGAAACCTTTCCTCAGAGGAAGCCGATACAGTAACAGTGCAGTTCATGGATAAGAAGATCTCACAGATAAAGGCGAGGATCCTGACAGGAGCCATGACAGCGCATAATACCTTCGATGAGCCGGACTGCGTGAAGGAAGAGGGTTTCACGGATTACAGGATCACGGAAGCAGGAGATCTTGCCGTAGAGCTTCCGGCATGCAGCGTGGTACAGATTGAGATCAGAGCATAATGGAACAGAGAATATGCAGGAGGTGTCTGGCAAAGGATATGCCGGACGCCTCCTATTTTGACAATATGTATGAATATATCAGACAGCTTGATCCGGAGATCAAAGCGGAAGATTCTCTTTATGAAGAGAGGCTTTCCTTCTGTAAAGAGTGTGACCACCTGCTGAACGGTATGTGCCGGATCTGTGGGTGCTTTGTGGAAATGCGGGCAGCCATCAGGAAGAACCATTGCCCGGATATCCATGGGAAGTGGTGAGAAAATCCAGGAAGAGCAGTAGACGGGGCATAGGAAGAGAAAAAAGGTCTGGGATGCCCCGCCAGCACTGACATTGACTTTCCATATCGGCGTAGTGTAAAATATTGACTACAGGGAATCCGGTATTGTGAAAGGGGAAATGGAAAGTGAAAAACAAATTATGGCTGATCGTGCTGATTGTTTCATTGGCAGCAGTAGTAGTATCGGGAATCAATGTATTCCGGCTGTCAAGAGAGTACCAGAAGGGCATCAATGAGTATCAGCAGCTGGAAAGCTATGCCTCTGTCAAAGAGGAAGCGCCGGTACAGGAAGAAAGCACAGAGGCAGAGGAAACAGAGGAAGAAAGTCTGATCCCGGTATCTGTTGACATCCAGTATGATGAACTGAAGAAGATCAATGAAGATTTTGCTGGCTGGCTGTATTATGAACCACTGGACATCAGCTATCCGATCGTCCGTGGGAATGACAATGATTATTACACCCATTATACTTTCGAAGGGGAGAAGAATAGTTCCGGTGCGATCTTCATGGACTTTCTGAACAAGACGGATTGCAGCGATTACAATACGATCGTATATGGACATAATATGAGAAATGGAACCATGTTTGGTTCCCTCAAGAAGATGCTCAATGATTCTTCCATACAGGAAGAAAATCCGAACTTCTATGTGTTTACAGAAGATAAGGCTTATATGTATGAGATCTTTGCAGTGTATTTGACACAGGCAGATTCCAGAACTTATGACCTGATCCGGAATGAGGAGGAGCAGCAGGGCTTTCTGGATTATGTGGATGAGACAGCAACCTGGAGATCAGATAAGGTTGTCAGTGCATCTGATAAGGTGATGACATTGTCTACCTGCCATGGACTTCACAGCAATAACAGAACTATCATCCTTGGTGTATTAGTTGCCAGTGAAGACCGGTAGAGAATCATCCAGGGAAAGATCTGAAACGGTTTCCACTTCGAAACAGGTGATCCGGTACAAAGGATCAGAAGAAGCAGCGGGATACAGCGGATCCAGAGAAACAACAAGTGCCTGTGTATCACTTATGGAATAAGAAAAAGTAAGAGAGTCCTGAAAAGACTCTTTTATTTTTTGCCTGTAATCCGCTTCAGAGGAACTTTCTTCATAAGCAGCAAGCAGTTCCTGATTCATGCGTGCCATTTCCAGGTTCGCCTTGCTGACTGCTTCGTAGTAGGCGGTGGTACGGGCAGAGAGCTTTTCACTGAGTCTGTAATCAGCAAGGGCACTGACTGCGGAAAGTCCGGCAAAGCACACCAGACAAAGGATCACAATGATAATCAGCAGGGAAGAAGCACCAATATTCATACCATAAGTTTTTTTCTTTTTCATGGGCGGCTCCTTTGAAACAATGTAGTATCCAGAGAATAAATCACATCTCCAGAGGAAAACTCCGAGATCACGATATGGCAGGTGATAAGAGCCGGATCGGAGTCAGCGTAGAGCGAGATCGTCTGCTGGAAGACAGCGGAAGCAGCCTCAGCCGGATCCAGGCAATCAAATTTATCTGTATAAAACAGAGTCAGCGTAGAGGTATTGTCACTGTCAGCGATGGCTGCTGTACCGGAGGATTCTCCGCATCCAAGGAGAGATGCCATTTTTTCGGGATCTCCGTTCGTGGCATAAAAAATCTCGGCAGTATTCTGTGCCAGAAGGATGCTGTGGTTCAGGGCAATGCTGCGTTCACTGATCATATGTGATTTCACAAAGAGCTGGATGCAGATTGTGGCCGCCAGCGAAAAGAAAAGAATGGCAATGATCAGTTCCATAAGGAAGAGGCCGGTTTTTCTGGCATTATTGTTCATTCGCAGCACCTCCTTCCTCGTTTTCCGCAGGAGAAACATACGGATCCGCTTTCAGACTCACAGAAAGGCTGCAGTCGTCACCATCTGCTGTGTGGATCGTGATCTGCAGGAGATTATCCTGAATCCGGGAAACAGAAAAATCACTGACCGGAAGGATTTCCTGACCTGCAGAGAGGGAAAGAGGGGTATCTTCTCTTACCATGAGCTCCTTCAGATAGCCTTCATCCTCGTACAGCCAGGTGATATAGGCGGTATCCTGTACCGTCTTTTGAAGCTTCAGGGCAGACCTTCCCTCCAGTGTGGAAGCTGTGATGGCACCGCTTCTGTCAGCCTGACGGATCTTTTCCGTCACATAGGCGAAGGAGGTTCTGTCATTGAAGTTGATTTCAGTGTTGGAGACTGTTTTGCCGTAAATATCGGCACCAATGGAGATCAGAAAAATGGTGGACAGGGCAAAAATACAGAACAGACCAATGACAAACAGAATATCAATGATATGTCGTTCTTCCTGTTTTCTCATGAGTTGTCCTTTCTTGCGATAATCGTTACATTTGGGCGGATATTGGAGCCGACGGGCTGGTAATCCACAAAAAACAGGTCTTTGTCATAGGTAAGGCCGTAATGCTCTTCAATATAGGAAAGGCTTGGTGGATAATAACCCTCTACAGCATAGCAGTGGGTGATGTCCCGTTCCAGTGCTGTCTCCAGACTTTCCTGCTGCTTCTGCAGAGCAGAGTCCTGAATGGAGGACAGGGCAAGCAGAAAGACGATCAGGATGGCAGGGAAGAGCAGATATGGAATCCGCAGAAAAGACAGGGATATTCTTTTTTTCTGTGCAAACCGGTTGTTTGACATAAGCAGATCCTCTCTTTATACATCAGCCGATGCTTGACATAATTCCCATCAGAGGCAGCAGGACGGACATCAGGATCAGACCGACTACCAGAGAAAGCAGGATGACAAGGGTTGGTTCAATGATAGAAATAATATGGTCGAGCTGCTTCTGGGTTTCTTCATCGTACTTTTCGGATATTTTTTTCAGGACGAGATCTACAGAACCGGAGCGAAAGCCAACAGCGATCATACGGGAGTAAAGGCTTGAGAAGATCTGTGCGCTGGCAAGAGCCTCAGGCAGATTGGCATCCTTTTCAATCTCTTCCTTGCAAAGTTCTATTTTCTTTGACATTTCTTCGTTTTCCACAAGGTCAGCTACCATATCCAGTCCCTTATAAGTATCCATACCGCTGGTGAAGGCCAGATACATGCCACTGGCAAAGCGCCCGGCAGCAACCTTTTCGTAGAAGCCGCTGGTCAGAGGAAAGCCTGTCAGAAAGCGCTGGATCCGGGTGCGGCCGGCAGGACTTTTGTACATGAAGACGAAAACCGTAACAATCACCAGAAAGACCAGAGTAAGGATGAGGGAGTAACGGCTCAGGGTATTTCCTGCGGCAAGCAGGGAGGTGGCAAAAGGACTCATCTGCGTACCAAGCTGCTCAAATACCTGTGCAAAGATCGGAAGTACCTTTACGATCAGAACCACGATCACGAGAAACATCATGGCTATCATAATAAAGGGATAGGTGACAGCACTTTTGATACTGTCTGCAATGGTCTGCTCCCGTTCATAATATTCGGAAAGGGAAGTCAGGACATCGTCTGTATTTCCAGATTCTTCACCAAGGGCGATCAGCTTGATCACATAATCAGGGAAAAGACCGGTTTCCAGAAGTGCCTCGTGGAAGCTGGAGCCTCTTCTGCAGGAATCGCTGATCCGGGAAAGCAGTTCCTGCCCCTTCGGATCGTGGGTGTCCTGTTTTAAGATCTCCATGCCCTCTGCAGGACCGATACCGGCCTTGATGATCAGGGCTGTCTGTCCACAGAAGGAAGCGATTTCTTCATTGGAAAGGAGTTGCTTTTTACTCATTGGAAGGTATTCTCCTTGTAAAGTGTAGTGATTAGTAAATATATTTGGTGACGTAGTTCTTACCGTCTCCGATAAAGCTTTTTAATTCCTTTTCTCCTGCATTGGCAGCAAAGGTTGGATCCATAATGGACCAGTTTTTGCCGTCAAAGTGGATCATGCCGTTGACCCAGCCTTGATCCTCTACATAGGTACTGATCCAGGCATGGTAGGCATCTCCGGCATAACCGACCTCAAGGCGGGTCGGGATCTGCTGGGAACGCAGCATACCTGCCATGACACTGGCATAGTCAAGACAGATCCCTCTGCCAAGGGCAAGGATTTCGTCAGGGTTTGGGACATAGCCGCTTTTGACATTTTCGGCCTTGTCATAATCGTAGGTAATATTGGCAATGACGTAATCATAAATGCAGATAATGGCTTCCAGATCATCATGGGCGCCGGCAACAAGCGTCTGTGCCTCCCTGACGATCTGACTGTCTTTTGTAAAGGCTATATACTGATTCGGATAGAGATAAGGTCCCATTTTGTTTGTAATGGTAACTGTAAGATCGGTGGAAAAAACAGTGGCATACTGGCTGCCCTCCACATTTTCATAAATGCCGACCTGATAAGCACCGTCCCCTGCGGAAAGTGGAAAAGTGGTGTATCCGCCGGATGGAAGATCATAGGTATAGGTCATATAATCTGGTCCGGTAATCTGCAGCTTCACGGGTTTATCTTCTCCGTGCCAGGCTGCCATCACATAGCCATCCTCTGTATGGGAGGCATCCAGTGAGGCGAGATCGTTGCCATACACAGTGATGCCATCAGCTACTGGGACAAGACAGACCGGGGTGTTATCCCGGATCGTAGTGGAGGCAGAAACATATTCCTTATGGGAGGAGCATCCTCCAAGTAAGAAGGCTGCCAGCAGAAGCAGGAAGTATATGATTTTAGACCGTTTCTTTTGTAGTAATTTCATGCTCTGATTATAATACATTCCAGATTCTTTTGCCATAAAAAGAAATACAGTGCGGACGATGGATCCGTTTCGTAATGAAATGACATGAAGCCGGGATCAGAAGACCCCGGCTTTGATATCTGCGTATTGTTCTGTGCTATATACTTTTTAATTGCTG
This sequence comes from Suilimivivens aceti, assembly GCF_025567405.1. Lineage (NCBI taxonomy): Bacteria > Bacillati > Bacillota > Clostridia > Lachnospirales > Lachnospiraceae > Suilimivivens > Suilimivivens aceti. The sequence goes on from NZ_JAOQKJ010000005.1 coordinate 261,026, forward strand.
GTTCACCTTTTCTACATCAAGCTGGGCTGACACCCTTTGCATACCGGAAGAATACCAGCCGAAAGGGAACCTAAGGGGTGCTATCGACATCCTGTCTTGCACCAAGAACCAGGATGCAGCTGTGCTTATGCTTTTCATAACCCTCTGATGTTTTGCAATGATTGCAGTAGTAGCATATATGATAACCATTTCCGTCAGAAGTTTTGGTAATGGCATAAAAACCTGCCTTCAGCTTTACAGTCCGCCCGCTGGGATAGTGGATTTCAGTCTGATTCCAGTGGCTGGGTACATCCAGATCCGTCTCTATGTTTGAATCATGCTCCCCTGTATAGGTAAAATCGGCCTGTATCTCAGAATAATAGGCTCTGAGATTTGACCAATCAGCAGCAACCCTCGCCTTATGGATATAAGAAAGAAGTGAAGGAGCCAGTATTCCTGTGAGAACTGCTATAATTGCGATCACGATGATCAGCTCGATCAGGCTGAAGCCCCTGTTATATAGATTTTTTTTATTTGTCTGTATAACAGACCTGTTATTTAAATATATCATTTTTACTATCTCCAGTCATAATTAAGTAAATCGTAGATGATAGAAAATTGTGAGTCAATTAAAAAAGTATAAAAGAATTATAAAATTATGGCTCTATTTGTCTGCCTCCCGGAATAGGATAAAAGGAGATGGATATGGGAGAATGAAAAATGCTGAATATGCTCTGGGCACTGATGATCCTAGTAGGGATCGTGTATGGTGCTTTAAATGGAACAATGAAGGAAATTACGGAGGCTATGCTGGAGAGTGCTGGTGAGGCAGTGTCGCTCTGCATAGCGACAGGCGGAGTGATGGCATTCTGGACAGGTATGATGGAGGTGGCAGAGAGCGCAGGTCTGATCAGGAGCCTGACGAAGAAAATGGATCCCTTTATCCGGTTCCTTTTTCCTGCAATTCCGAAAGAGCATGAGGCCAGGAAGTATATTTCCCTGAATATCATTGCCAATATACTGGGACTTGGCTGGGCCTGCACACCGGCGGGATTGAAAGCCATGGAAGCACTGGCAGCCATGGAAAAGCAGAGATCCGGACCGGACTATGAGGAGAACAGGGCAAGTAATGAGATGTGTACCTTCCTGATTCTGAATATCTCATCTCTTCAGCTGATCCCGGTCAATATGATCGCTTACAGGCAGCAGTACGGAAGCCCGCAGCCTGCCGGGATCATTGCACCGGCGATCCTGGCGACGCTGATCAGTACGGCGGTGGCGGTTATTTATTGCAAAGTGAAGGATCAGAAAAGCAGCTTCCGGAGCGGTGTAAAATCATTCTGAAATACGAAGCCCTGCATGCCAAGACTGACAGCAGCTTTTACATTTTCCGGGCGGTCATCGATAAAGAAGCATTCTTCCGGATGCAGTGAAAAGGTCTGAAGGAGATGTCTGTAAATCGCAGGCTCCGGCTTGATCATGTGGACATCACTGGAAACAATGACTCCATCGAACCAGGATTCCTGTGCAAATCTTTGGAAATAATCATGGAAGGTATTGTCTGCATTGGAAAGCACGTAAATATGGTATCCTTTATCCTTACAGGCCTGACAGAAGGAAAGGGCACCGGGGACGGGCTTCATGCAGATGTCCCAGTGGCTCACGCAGTCAGCAAGCTCCTTGTGATAAACGGAAGGGATTCTGTGACTGACAGGCTCATAGCGCTCATCATTACGGAGGATGCCCTGATCACCCATGATCCACTCCGGTCCCTGAAACAGCTCCTTGCGGATCAGATCCTTTGCTTCTTCTGAATGACAGAACCGGGCAAGGGGAACCTCAGGATCAAAGGTTAAAAGTACATTTCCCATATCAAAAATAATATTCTGAAGCATTGCTATACTCTCCCTTCTTTAAACTGCAGGATCATTTCTCTTGTCAGGCTTAAATAGTCATCCTCCAGGGTGATCTCATCTCTGGTATACCAGCCGGCTTGAGACAGCTCATTGGTGTCAAGGCGGATCGTGTCATCCCCGTCCAGCTCGCAGAAATAACCAAAGAGAAGACTGTCTGTGAAGCCCCAGGGCTGGCTCTTATAGTAACGTATATTTTTGACCTTAAGTCCCACCTCTTCCATGACTTCTCTTTGGACAGTCTGCTCAGCGGACTCGCCGATCTCAATAAAGCCGGCGATCAGGGCATAGCTTCTATAGGAACGGCCTGCATATTTACTCATCAGGAGCTTATCGCCGTTCAGGATCCCTACGATCACGGCAGGAGAGATCCTTGGATAGACCATGTTCTGGCAGGCGGGACATTTCAGCATACGCTCGAGATGGTCAGGCATCATTTTGTGACCACACTGGCCGCAGAACTGGTTTACACGGTACCAGTCGAAAAGGTGATGCGCCGTGATGCCGGCGAAGGCATTGTGGCGGGAAATGGCAGTACGGAAGATGCGCACATCCTCATATCCGTAACCGGGCAGGGTGATCGTTTCCTCGGTATAGGCCAGGAAATACCGGTATTCATCAATCGAAAACAGATAAAGGAAGGAGCAGGAAAAGGCAGACAGCTCCTGCTTTACCGGATAGCGCAGATGATCCCTTTCGTAGCGGACAAGCACTCTGTTTTTGTCAAAAACAAGGATAAAGTCATAGTCGGACGGAACGAGCTCTTTATATTCATTGTGATAGATCTTTGGATAAATGTCCTGTATCATAAATGGATAACCTCCTTTTTCATATGGAAACCGGGCTCTTTTTATGATAATATGGAACTATTCTATGGTCAATGGAAACTGGAAAGGAAGCAAAACCATGAAGTGGATGAAATTCAGAATAAAAACCATTACAGAAGCAGAAGATGTTATTGTCAGCACGTTATATGATATAGGACTTGAGGGTGCCCAGATCGAGGACAAGGTTCCTCTTACCACGGCAGAAAAGGAGCAGATGTTTGTAGATATCCTGCCTGACGGACCGGCAGATGACGGGATCGCATACCTCAGCTTTTTCGTAGAGGAAAAGGAGAACGGTCTCCTGGAGGTGGCAGGAGAGGATAAGACGAGTGAGCAGCTCCTTGCAGAGATCAGGGAAGAGCTGTCAGGGCTGCAGGAGTTTATGGATATCGGAGAAGGAACCGTCAGCGTGGACGAAACTGAGGATATCGACTGGATTAACAACTGGAAGCAGTATTTCCACCAGTTTACCATAGATGATATTCTGGTCATTCCTTCCTGGGAAGAGGCAGAGCCAGAGAATGAGGGCAGGCTGGTGCTCCACATTGACCCAGGCACCGCCTTTGGTACGGGAATGCATGATACCACACAGCTCTGTATCCGAGCACTACGGAAATATATTACGAAGGATACTGTGCTCCTGGATGTAGGAACCGGCAGCGGTATCCTGGCTATCCTTTCTCTTATGTTCGGGGCAAAAAAAGCGATCGGAACCGATCTGGATATCTGTGCGGTAGACGCAGTCAGAGAAAATAAAGAGGCCAATGGAATTCCGGAGGACAGCTTTGAACTTCTTATCGGCAATATCATTACTGATAAGGAAGTGCAGGATCAGGTAGGCTATGAGTGTTATGATATCGTGGTAGCGAATATTCTGGCAGAGGTGCTGGTACCTCTGACACCCGTGATCGTGCATCAGTTGAAAAAGGGAGGTATTTACATCACCTCCGGTATTATTGATGACAAGGAAGAAACGGTTGCAGCGGCTGTCCGGGCAGCAGGCCTTACGGTGCTGGATATACAGCATCAGGGTGAATGGGTATCTGTTGTTGCCAGAAAGGAATAAGGAGGCAGCAGGTGTATCAGTTCTTCATTGAAACGTCCCAGATCGCAGAAGATCAGATCCGGATACTGGGAAAAGATGTCAATCATATGAAAAATGTCCTCCGCATGAAGCCGGGAGAAGAGATCAGGGTAACAGACAGTGAAACGTCCAGAAGCTACCGCTGTGAGGTGGCAGAGCTGTATGAGGAAACGGTAGTCTGTCATATTCTCGCAGAGGAAGAGGAGGGAAGTGAGCTGCCGGTCCGGATCTACTTGTTCCAGGGTCTGCCAAAGGCAGACAAGATGGAGCTGATCATCCAGAAGGCGGTAGAGCTTGGAGTGTATCAGATCATTCCCACAGCCTGCAGACGGTGTGTGGTGAAGCTGGATCCGAAGAAGGAAAAGACGAAGCTTGCCAGATGGCAGCAGATCGCCGAGGCAGCAGCCAAGCAGAGTAAACGGAGCCTGATCCCGGAAATCATGCCAGTGATATCCCTGAGGGAGGCCTTTGCAAGGAGCCAGAAGATGCAGGTGCGCCTGATCCCCTATGAAAGGGCAGAGGGTATGGAAAAGACAAGAGAGATCCTGAAGGGCATACGGCCCGGAGATGAGGTGGCAGTATTTATCGGCCCGGAGGGCGGATTCGAGGAAACAGAGATCGAAGAGGCCATGAAGGCACAGATTAAGCCGGTCACGCTTGGAAAAAGGATCCTGCGCACAGAGACAGCCGGGATGACAGTGCTTGCTTTTCTGCTGTATCAGCTTGAGCAGTAATTATATGGCGGAGCCGCACGACTTCCCCGTGTAACACATAAAATATAGTAGTATTACAATAAGAAAGACTGGTGATACCATGGAGGTTTATCTGGACAATTCAGCCACCACGAGATGCTTTGATGAGGTGGCACAGCTAATGACAAAAGTGATGTGCGAGGATTATGGAAATCCATCCAGTCTGCATAGAAAAGGTGTGCAGGCGGAGCAGTACATCCGTTATGCAAAGGAAACCATAGCCAAAAACCTGAAGGTGAATGAAAAGGAGATCTTCTTTACTTCAGGAGGGACAGAATCGGATAATCTGGCGATCCGGGGCTGTGCATACGCCAACAGCCGCCGGGGAAAGCACCTGATCACGACACAGATCGAGCATCCGGCGATTCTGCAGACCATGAGGCAGCTTGAGGAAGAGGGCTACCGGGTAACTTATCTTCCTGTAGATGAAAAGGGCTGTATCCGCCTGGAGGATCTGGAACGTGCCATTACAGGGGAAACTATTCTGGTGTCCATTATGCACACCAATAATGAGGTCGGTTCCCTGCAGCCCATAGAAGAGGCCGGAGCCATGATCAAAAGAATGGACAGCCGGATCCTGTTCCATGTGGATGCGGTACAGGGATACGGTAAGTTCCGGATCCATCCGAAGAAAATGAATATTGATCTGTTGTCGGTCAGTGGACACAAGATCCATGGACCCAAGGGCATCGGATTTCTGTATATTAATGATAAGGTAAAGATCAAACCGATCCTGTTTGGCGGCGGACAGCAGAATGGTATGCGTTCCGGCACCGAAAATGTGCCTGGTATTGCGGGCATGGCAAAGGCCATTGAGATCATTTACAGCGGGCTGGATAAGGATGTGGAAAGGCTTTACTGTATGAAGGAAGCCTTTGTCAGGGGCATACAGGAATTGCCGGATGTGACTGTAAACGGACATCCGGGAAGAGATGGGGCACCCCATATAGTCAGCGTATCCTTTGCCGGTGTCAGGAGCGAGGTGATCCTGCATGCACTGGAGGATAAGGGCATCTATGTGTCGGCCGGAAGCGCCTGCTCTGCGCATAAGCCACAGCCCTCTGCAACGCTGCAGGCCATGGGGATCCACGGAGACCAGCTTGGTTCAACGATCCGTTTCAGCTTTTCTGTGGAAAACACGATGGAGGAAGTGGACTATACTTTGCAGACTTTGTATGATATAATTCCTGTGCTCAGGAAGTTCACACGAAAATAAAAGGAAGACCGGCCTGGGGATCCGGGCCGGAGCATAAGAGGAAGCATATGTTTACAGCATTTTTAATTAAATACGCTGAGATCGGCGTAAAAGGAAAAAACCGCTATCTGTTTGAAGAAGCCCTGGTAAAGCAGATCAGATATGCACTGAAGAGATGCGAGGGAGAGTTTTCTGTAACCCGTACACCGGGAAGAATCTATGTGGAAGCGGCCTCTGATTTTGATTATGATGAAACCATAGATAATCTGAAGACAGTATTTGGTATTTCCGGCATCTGTCCCATGGTCCATGTGGAGGATGAGGGCTTTGAGAAGCTGGGAGAAGCGGTAGTAAAGTATATGGATGACGTATATCCGGACAAGCACTTCTCTTTTAAGGTACAGGCAAGAAGAGCCAGAAAGAATTATCCATTGAATTCCATGGAACTGAATGTGGAGCTCGGCGCTGTGATCCTGGATGCATTTCCGGAGCTGACCGTGGATGTGCATAAGCCAGATGTGATGCTGAATGTGGAGATCCGTGAAAAGATCTATCTGTATTCAGAGGTGATCCCGGGACCCGGCGGTATGCCAGTTGGAAGCAATGGTAAGGCCATGCTGCTCTTATCTGGTGGTATTGATTCCCCAGTAGCCGGTTACATGATTGCAAAGAGAGGTGTGAAGATTGATGCAGTTTATTTCCATGCACCGCCGTATACCAGCGACAGGGCAAAGCAGAAGGTGGTGGATCTGGCAAGACAGGTATCCCGTTATGCAGGTCCGATTTACCTTCATGTCATCAATTTTACAGATATCCAGCTTTATATTTATGAAAAGTGTCCTCATGATGAACTGACGATCATCATGAGAAGATATATGATGAAGATCGCAGAGCAGATCGCCAGGGAAACAGAGTGTCTGGCATTGATCACCGGTGAAAGCATCGGACAGGTGGCTTCCCAGACAGTGCAGTCCCTTGGCGTGACCAATGAGGTCTGTACACTTCCGGTATTCCGCCCGCTGATCGGCTTCGACAAAATGGAGATCGTAGATGTATCCGAGAAGATCGGTACCTATGAAACGTCCATCCTGCCCTATGAGGACTGCTGTACGATCTTTGTGGCAAAGCATCCGGTGACCAAGCCGAATCTGAATATTATCAAACGTCATGAGCAGAATCTGGAAGAGAAGATTGATGAACTTATGAAGACAGCACTGGAAACGGATGAAGTGATCATTGTAAAAGAAGAGTGAAACAAAAAACGACACATTCGATGAATGTGTCGTTTAAAAATCTTCTGGTCTGAGTGGAAGAATGCATGCATCCTTCCGTGGCTCATTAAACTATACCATGTAAGGCTTTAATACTGCAAGAACCTCTTCAGCATTGTCTTCTGCATGGATATTTAAGTCGATCGGCTTGGATAAGTCTAAGGAGAAGATACCCATAATAGACTTAGCGTCGATTACGTATCTGCCAGAAACTAAATCGAAGTCATAATCAAACTTTGTAATATCGTTTACAAAAGATTTTACCTTGTCGATAGAATTTAATGAAATCTGAATTGTTTTCATTGTAATTACCTCCTTAATTTTTTCATACCTTCATGCTATTATAGTAAGGGTTGAAAAGGAAAAAGTCAATGATAAAACAACACAAAAAAAGTGGAGAATAACATGAAAAGTGTAGCATTACACAATCTTGGCTGTAAAGTAAACGGCTACGAAATGGATTATATGCAACAAATGTTACAAGAAAAAGGATATAAAATTGTACCTTTTGATGAGAAAGCAGACATTTATATTATCAATACATGTACGGTAACAAATATTGCAGACAGAAAGAGCAGACAGATGCTGCACCGTGCCAAAAAGAAGAACCCGGATGCTGTAGTGGTGGCGGTTGGCTGTTATGTACAGACCGGTGGGGAACAGGCTCTTCTGGATGAGGGCATTGACCTGGCAGTTGGTAATAATAAGAAAAAAGACCTGATCCCGATTCTGGAGGAGTTCCTTGCAGCAAGAGAAGAGGGCACTGCAGATATGGATAAAACGCTGGAAGGCCGGACTGTGATCGATATCAGCCATACCTGTGAGTATGAATCCATGCAGTTAAAGCGGACGGCAGAGCATAAGCGTGCCTATATCAAGATTCAGGATGGCTGCAACCAGTTCTGTTCCTATTGTATTATTCCCTATGCAAGGGGAAGAGTCAGAAGCCGACAGATGGAAGAGATCCTTGAGGAGGTCAGGACACTTGCAGGAAACGGCTATAAGGAAGTGGTGCTGACCGGGATCCATATCAGCTCCTATGGTCTTGATCTGGATGGCAGGACCAATGTGGGAAAGGGAGAGGATTTTCCCTGCGACAGACTGCTTGCCCTGATCAGTGAGATCCAGAAGACAGAAGGGATCGAGCGGATCCGCCTTGGCTCGCTGGAGCCCAGGATCATTACCGGGAAGCTTGCAGAGGGGCTTGCAAAGATGGACAAATTCTGTCCCCATTTTCATCTTTCCCTGCAGAGCGGCTGTGATAGTGTGTTGGAGCGCATGAATAGGAAATATACGGCAGGGGAATACTATGAGCGTGTAGAGATCCTGCGCAGTTTTTTTGAAGATCCGGCCATCACCACAGATGTGATCGTTGGCTTCCCGGGGGAAACAGAGGAGGAGTTTGCAGAAACAGAACGTTTTCTTGAGAAGGTCGGATTCTATGAAATGCATGTGTTTAAATATTCCATGCGTCAGGGAACCGTGGCAGCAGCAAGGAAGGATCAGGTGCCGGAGGATGTCAAGGCTGCAAGAAGTGACAGATTGCTTGTCCTTGAGCAGAAGCAGTCCGCAGCATACCGGGAGAGACATTTACATAAGGAAACCAGTATTCTTTTTGAAGAAGAGAAGGAAATTGACGGAAAGCGATATCAGGTAGGACACAGCAAGGAGTATATCCGTGCTGCGTTTGAGACAGAGGAGGAGGTCAGCGGACAGATCCTGAAGGGACAGTTTACGCAGATGCTGAAACCAGATATTCTGCTTTTCATGAAGATGTGAAAACAAGCACCATTGAATTTTAGGGGAAAATAGAGTAATATAGTAAAATACAGGGTTTACTATAAGGGGTGAAACTATGCAGGATTTAGGAAATACACAGTTTTTCAGAGTAGAGACAGACAATAACAGTGTGAAGATGATCCTTGATGAGGTTTATCATGCACTGACAGAAAAGGGCTATAATCCGGTTAATCAGATCGTAGGATATATCATGTCCGGAGATCCCACATATATCACCAGCTACCACAATGCAAGAAGTCTTATCATGAAGGTGGAGAGAGATGAGCTTGTAGAAGAGCTTCTGACAGAATATATTAAGAATAACGGCTGGGAATAACGGGTATGAGAATTATGGGACTGGATTTCGGAGCGAAAACAGTCGGGGTTGCCATCAGTGACCCGCTGCTGATTACCGCTCAGGGAATAGAGATCATCAGAAGAAAAGAAGAGAATAAGCTGCGCAGGACGCTGGCAAGGATTGAGGAACTGATCGAGGTATATCAGATCGGAGAGATTGTTCTTGGCCTTCCGAAGCATATGAATGATACAGAAGGCACAAGAGTGGAGCTGACGAAGGAGTTCGCAGAGAAGCTGGAGAGACGGACTGGTCTTCCGGTACATCTCTGGGATGAGAGACTGACCACGGTGGCGGCAGATAAAACGATGATGGAAGCCGGTATCCGGAGAGAACACCGTAAGGAATATGTGGATAAGATTGCTGCAACACTTATTCTGCAGGGATATCTTGATCTGCAGCAGAGAAAAGCACAGGAAGAGGTTTAGATTTGGAAAAAATAGCATTTACTCTGGAAGGAGAAGGCACTGCCTGGTTTTATGTCCTGGAGCAGACCATGATCGGAGGCAGGCATTATCTTCTGGTAACAGAGGAAGAAGAGGGGGACTGTGATGCACTCATTTTAAAGGAGATCCCTCAGGAAGAAGATACGGATAGCATCTACGAGATCGTAGAGGAAGATACGGAGCTGGCTGCGGTTGCGTCAGTTTTCGAAAGCATGCTTGAAGATATAGAAATTGAACCCTGAAATAACAGGTAACAGTGAGACCGGGCGGGCATAGACCGGATGACAGATAAGGGATCAGCAGCAGGAAACATACCATGCAGGCGGAGGAAACAGAGGTATGGGACGTGCTGATACTGCTTTCTGCCACAGGAGAATGCATCAGCCGGTGGACGGAGTATGGAGGTAAGTATATTTGAAAAAAAAGGAACAAAATAAGGGTTCCAGACTGAAAGTGATCCCGCTTGGAGGTCTGGAACAGATTGGTATGAACATTACTGCCTTTGAATATGAGGACAGTATTGTTGTGGTAGACTGCGGTCTTTCCTTCCCGGAGGATGACATGCTGGGAATTGATCTTGTCATTCCGGATATTACCTATTTGAAGAACAATATCGAAAAGGTAAAGGGATTTGTGATCACGCATGGACATGAGGATCATATCGGTGCACTTCCTTATGTATTAAAGGAGATCAATGTACCGGTTTATGCGACCAGACTGACGATGGGTCTGATCGAGAATAAGCTGAAGGAGCACAACCTGACCGGACAGGTAAAGAGGAAGGTTGTGAAGTTCGGACAGTCCATCAACCTTGGGCAGTTCCGGATTGAATTTATCAAGACCAATCACAGTATTGTAGATGCAGCAGCGCTGGCTATTTATTCTCCGGCCGGTATTGTTGTGCACACCGGCGATTTCAAGGTGGATTACACACCGGTATTTGGAGATGCCATCGATCTGCAGAGATTTGCAGAGCTTGGAAAGAAGGGAGTCCTTGCCCTTATGTGCGACTCCACGAATGCAGAGCGTCCTGGCTTTACCCCTTCTGAAAGAACCCTTGGCAAGACATTTGATGCCCTGTTTGAGGAACATAAGAATACAAGGATCCTGATCGCCACCTTTGCGTCCAATGTGGACAGAGTGCAGCAGATCATCAATTCCGCCTATAAGTTTGGCAGAAAGGTAGTCGTAGAAGGCCGCAGCATGGTCAATATCATTGAGGTTGCGACGAACCTCGGATGCCTGAGCATACCGGATAAGACACTGATCGACATCGAGCAGCTCAAGAATTATCCGAGAGAAAAGACTGTCATCATCACTACGGGAAGCCAGGGAGAAAGCATGGCAGCCTTGAGCCGTATGGCAGAGGACAATCACAAGAAGATTTCCATAGGCCCGGGGGATACAGTTATCTTTTCCTCCAATCCGATCCCGGGAAATGAAAAGGCAGTCACCAATGTGATCAATGAGCTTCTTGTCAAGGGAGCGGATGTTATCTTTCAGGATGTCCATGTTTCCGGACATGCCTGCCAGGAAGAGATCAAGCTGATCTATTCTCTGGTTCATCCCAGATATGCAATCCCTGTCCATGGAGAATACAAGCATCTGATAGCACAGGCGAAGATCGCAAGGGAGCTTGGCATTGATAAGGAGAGGATCTTTATCCTGCGATCCGGTGATGTACTGGAAATGTCAGAGGAGTCTGCAGAAGTAACCGGCAAGGTACCGGTAGGTGACATTCTGGTGGACGGCCTTGGTGTCGGGGATGTTGGAAATATCGTTCTCCGTGACAGACAGCATCTGGCGGAGGATGGTATCATGATCGTAGTCCTTTCCCTGGATGGAGCAACGGATCAGCTTGTCAGCGGCCCGGATATCGTATCCAGAGGATTTGTATATGTAAGAGAATCCGATGAACTGATGGAAGAAGCACATGTCGTAGTCAGCGAGGCGGTAAATGGCTGTCTCGACAGAGGTATTTCAGACTGGGGCAAGCTGAAGAGTGCCATCAAGGATTCCCTTGGGGATTATGTATGGAAAAAGACAAAGCGCCGGCCAATGATTCTTCCGATCATTATGGAAGTATAGGAAAGCAGGGACTTTTACCATGGAGCAGAGTTTAATCGACGCAACAGAAAGGTATGCAGAGACGATCAGGAATACCGATGTTTACAAAAACTATCAGGAGCAGCTTTTTCTGATCCGGCAGAATCCTGAAAAATACCAGAGAGTGAATGAGTTCCGCAGGAAAAACTATGAACTCCAGCAGAGTGATGGCAGAGATATGGATGAGAGGATCGAAGCTCTGGCAGAGGAACTGGAAAGGTTCCGGGAAGATCCGGTGGTAGATGATTTTTTCAGGGCAGAGCTGGCTTTCTGCAGAATGATGCAGGAGGTTAATCTGCGGGTAACAGAGGCAATTGATTTTGACATGGAATTTCCCCTGTAAAGAAAGGAAAAGAGGCTTATGAATGGAAAATATCTGGTAGGAGCTGTAGTAGAAGCTATCATAAAGGCGATCGTTCTTGTGATCGTTATTATGTTTGTATTCCGGACAGCTACTTCGGCCTATGAATTCGGATACAGGGTATTTGCCGATCAGCCGGTTTCCCAGTTAGAGGGGAGAACGATCACGGTAGGTGTTGCGGAGGATGCGGATATTAAGGATGTGGCACAGATGCTGGAAGAGAAGGGACTGATAGAGGATGCAAGACTGTTTTGTGTACAGGAACTGCTTTCCGGTTATCACGATAAGATTCTTCCGGGAATATATGATCTGAGCACATCCATGACGGCAGAAGAGATGCTGGCAGTTATGTCTACACCGGTAACCGCAGAGGATAATACATCCACAGACGGAGATGACGGGGATCCTGAAGAAATGGGAGAGGAACCGGAAGAGTATTATGAAGAGGGAAGCATAGAAGAAGGTGCCGAAGGAATGGTAACAGAATAAAGGAGCAGAACAGTTATGATCACGGAAGAAAGAATCAGCACGTTTATCAATTCCTTCGATACAGGGAATACCCCCTTTTTAAATGAACTGGAACAATATGCAAGAGAGACCAATGTACCTGTCATCAGACCACAGATGCAGAGCTTCTTAAAGCTGCTTCTTTCCATGAAGCAGCCTGAGCGCATTCTGGAGGTTGGGACGGCCATTGGTTTTTCTGCGTTATTTATGAGTGAATATGGCAGGCCTGACTGCCAGATCACCACGATAGAGAATTATGAAAAAAGAATTCCAATCGCCCGTGAGAATTTCAGGAAAGCGGGAAAGGAAGAGAGTATTACCCTGTTGGAAGGGGATGCCACAGAAATTCTGAAGACATTACAGGAACCCTATGATATGATCTTCATGGATGCTGCCAAAGGACAGTATATCCATTTTCTGCCGGATGTGATGCGGCTTCTGAAAAAGGGAGGTATCCTGGTGTCGGATAATGTACTGCAGGATGGGGATGTTATGGAATCCCGTTATGCCGTGACAAGGAGAAACCGCACGATACACAGCCGGATGAGGGAATACCTGTATGAATTGAAGCATAATGACCAGCTTGTGACAGATATCCTGCCTGTGGGCGATGGTGTGACCGTAAGCGTAAAGCTGTAGGATTTGAAAACGTAAGGAGTAGGAAGAATGAGAAAACCGGAATTACTGATCCCGGCAAGCAGCCTGGAGGTTTTAAAAACAGCAGTCAGGTTTGGAGCAGATGCTGTATATATTGGAGGAGAAGCGTTCAGCCTTCGTGCAAAGGCAAGAAACTTTTCCAGAGAAGATATGGCGGAGGGAATTGCTTTTGCCCATGCAAATGGGGTGAAGGTACATGTGACCGCCAATATTCTTGCCCATAATAAGGACATTGATGAGGCAGAGAAGTATTTTGAAGAGCTGAGAGAGCTTGCGCCGGATGCCCTGATCATTTCTGATCCTGGTATGTTTACGCTGGCAAAAAAGATCTGCCCTGGGATAGAGATCCACATTTCCACACAGGCCAATAATACCAATTATATGACCTTCCGTTTCTGGCATGAAATGGGAGCAAAGCGTGTTGTCTGTGCAAGAGAGCTTTCCCTTGCAGAGATCGCAGAGATCAGGGAGAGAATACCGGAGGATCTGGAGATCGAAAGCTTTATCCATGGAGCTATGTGTATTTCTTATTCCGGAAGATGCCTGCTCAGCAATTATTTTACTGGAAGAGATGCCAACCAGGGAGCCTGTACGCATCCCTGCCGCTGGAAATATGCAGTAATGGAAGAGAGCAGACCTGGAGAATATCTGCCAGTATATGAGAATGAAAGGGGAACCTTCCTGTTCAATTCCAAGGATCTTTGCATGATCGAGCATATTCCGGAGATGATAAAGGCCGGGATCGACAGCTTCAAGATCGAAGGACGGATGAAAACGGCACTTTACGTGGCGACGGTGGCAAGAACCTACCGCAAGGCCATTGATGATTACCTTGAATCAGAGGAGAAATACCGGGAGAACATGGAATGGTACAAGGCAGAGATCGCCAAGTGTACCTACAGACAGTTTACTACAGGCTTCTACTTCGGAAAGCCTTCCGAGGAAGCCCAGATCTATGATTCCAATACCTATATTAATGAATATATTTACCTTGGTATTATTGAGGAGACCAGGGAGAGAGGGGAGAGAAAAGGGTATCTGGGAAAAATCACGCAGAGAAACAAGTTTTCTGTGGGTGATGAAATCGAGATCATGCGTCCGGATGGAAGAAACACAGAGGCTGCTGTGCTTGCAATCCACACAGAGGAAGGAGAAGAGATGGAAAGTGCCCCACATCCGAAGCAGAGTCTGTGGATAGAGCTTTCAGAAGAACCGGAAATGTATGATTTACTGCGCATCAAAGCGTAAATGTGCAATTTGCATACTTGTATACAATAATTGATGAGGCATTTTATCGAAAACAACCAAAAATAAAAAAGGGTATTGCTTTTTTTATATGAATGGGGTATCTTTAAGGAAACGAAGGGAAAAGTCCTTTCAACATGAATCGAACGAAGATGTTCCAAATGGTTTGTTTGGGGCATTTTTTTGTACCGATTTTTATTCAAACAGGAAAGGAAGATTAAAACATGAGTGAAGTACTGAACATCGAAGAACTTTTCGGAAGCAAAGTATTTACCAGGGCAACTATGAGAGAGCGTTTACCGAAGAGCGTTTACAAGGAAGTTGTTAAGATCATGGATCAGGGCGGCGAGCTTAGCCTTGAGACGGCAGATGTAGTTGCCAAAGCAATGAAGGACTGGGCAATTGAGAATGGCGCAACCCATTATACACACTGGTTCCAGCCTTTGACAGGAATTACGGCAGAAAAGCATGATTCATTTGTTTCACATCCGGATGAAAACGGAAAGATGCTGATGGAGTTCTCCGGTAAAGAGCTGATCAAGGGTGAACCGGATGCTTCTTCCTTCCCTTCAGGTGGTCTGAGAGCTACCTTTGAGGCAAGAGGATATACAGCATGGGATATTACCTCCCCGGCATTTTTAAAGGAAGATGCTACAGGTGTGATCCTCTGCATCCCCACAGCGTTCTGCTCCTATAAAGGTGAAGCACTGGATAAGAAGACACCTCTGCTCCGTTCCATGGAAGCGATCAGTGAGCAGGCACTTCGTATTGTAAGACTGTTTGGTAATACAGGGGCGACCAAGGTAGTGGCGAGTGTAGGACCTGAGCAGGAGTATTTCCTCGTTGACAGAGATAAATATTTAAAGAGAGAAGACCTGATCTTTGCAGGACGTACCCTTTTCGGCGCACCGGCTCCGAAGGGTCAGGAGCTGGAGGATCATTACTTCGGCACCATCCGTGAGAGAATTGGTGCATACATGAAAGACCTGAATATTGAGCTGTGGAAGCTTGGTGTAACTGCCAAGACACAGCACAACGAGGTAGCACCTGCACAGCACGAGCTGGCACCGATTTATGAGACAGCAAATATTGCAGTAGACCATAACCAGCTTGTTATGGAAACCATGAAGAAGGTAGCAGGACGGCACGGACTGACCTGTCTGCTTCATGAGAAGCCTTTTGCCGGTGTCAATGGCTCCGGTAAGCACAATAACTGGTCACTCGGAACAGATAACGGGGTAAATCTTCTGGATCCCGGTGATACACCGAATGAAAATATCCAGTTCCTGCTGGTACTTGCCTGCATTATCAAGGCAGTTGATGTCCATGCGGATCTGCTCCGTCAGAGTGCATCTGATGTAGGAAATGATCACAGACTTGGAGCAAATGAAGCACCTCCGGCTATCATTTCTATTTTCCTTGGCGAGCAGCTTGAGGATGTGGTAAAGCAGCTTGTGGAAACAGGTGAGGCAGCCCATGTATTACAGGGTGGCAAGCTGGCAACAGGTGTATCCACACTGCCCGATTTTGAAAAGGATGCAACCGACAGAAACAGAACCTCACCTTTCGCATTTACCGGAAACAAGTTTGAGTTCCGTATGGTAGGATCTGCAGATTCTATCGGAAGTCCGAACACCACACTGAATGCGATCGTTGCAGAAGCTTTCTGCGAGGCTGCCGATATTCTGGAGAAGGCAGATGATTTCGATGTTGCTGTTCATGATCTGATCAAAGAATATCTGACAGAGCATCAGAGGATCATCTTTAATGGTAATGGTTATTCAGATGAATGGGTTGCAGAAGCAGAGAGAAGAGGACTTCCAAACATCAGATCCATGATCGAGGCAGTAGAGACTCTGACTACCGATAAGGCAGTTAAGCTGTTTGAGAAGTTTGGTATTTTCACCAAGGCTGAGCTGGAGTCCAGAGAAGAGGTCTTATATGAGATCTATGCAAAGACCATTAATATTGAGGCTCTTACCATGGTTGATATGGCAAGCAAGGAGATCATTCCTGCTGTTATCAAATACAGCAAGTCCCTTGCAGATTCTGTTCTTGCTGTTAAGGAGGCTGGTGCTGATGCAGAGGTTCAGACAGAACTGCTGAAGGAGGTATCTGCAAAGCTTACAGAAATGAAGACAGCGCTGGCAAAGCTGGAAGAGGTGGAAGCAAAGGCAGCAGCTATGGAAAATGCAAAGGATCAGGCATTCTATTACAAGGATGTTGTCAAGGCTGCTATGGATGCACTGAGAAAGCCTGCTGACGAACTGGAAATGATCGTTGATAAGAAGGTATGGCCGTTCCCGACCTACGCTGATCTGATGTTTGAAGTATAGGATTTATCCGAAAAACATAATATTAAGAAAGTAAAGAGGAGCACTGTCGGCTGGCAGTGCTCCTCTTTCAGTGAAAGATATGTGCTGATGCCTCAGATCTGCAGACTTCCTTTCTGATGCTTTGCCAGATACAGGGCGGTGTCAGCCTGCCTGTAAAGGGAACGGAAATCTTCATTCTCCTTGCGGACCACACCACCTACACTTAAGGAAATGGAAAGCTCGGGATAGGCTTCTTTTGTAGCGGCAGCAAAGGTTGTCTGAATGGATTTCATGAGATGTACAGCTTCTTCTGTCTCTGTGGGAGATGGGAAAAACAGCATATATTCATCCCCGCCGAGCCGCGCAGAAATAGCAAGCTCTTTGGTCCGGTCACTGATCAGTCTGGCAAGGAATATAAGAACATGATCTCCTGCTATATGGCCTTCTGTATCATTGAGACTTTTAAAGTTATCTATATCACAGATAAAGAAAGTACCCTTTTGACCATTGGCAAAAGCCTCTTTATAGAGGCTGATAGCTTTTTTGCGATTGTAGAGGCCAGTCAGGGGATCGTAGTATGCTTCCTGGATCAGCTGTTTTTCGCGTGCCCGTCTGTCAGAAATATCTGTCATAATACTGATCATGGCTTCCCGGCCATCTTCAGTGACGATCTTTTTTCCAATGTCGTTGACCCAGGTGAGTTTTCCACCTTTGCCGACAATGCGGTATTCTATTTCATATTCATTTCCATTCAAGAACTGCTGACTGATACTTTCTTCGACACGTTTCTGATCTTCTTCGTAGATAATGTTCATCATCTTTTCATCAGTTGCAGCTGCCAGTTCCTCGTAAGTATAGCCAAGAATTTCAAGCATTCTGTCATTAATCGTATAAAGAGGGAAGCCCGCTTCCAGATAGCCACCCATGATACCGCCAGGAAGAGACTTGGAAACCAGTTCCATCAATCTGGCACTGGACTCAGAGGACATTTTGGCAATTGCCTGTCTGCCGTAGCGCAATGGGAAAAATTCCTGATCCTCCTGTACCTGGTTAGAGGTGGACATATGGAGAGAAAGCAGCTTCCAGCCATCCTTTTCCAGACCGGCAACACCGGTGAAACGGGTATCCATTTCAATAAGATCGTCGCCTTCCTCAAACTGAACATGAATCCGGGCAAAAATACAATAGCCCTCAGAACCAACAGGAGTTTCCTGGTACTCGGTAAACTGAAAGTGCAGGGAGCCTGGCATTTCCTGAAATTCCTTTTTTAAAAGATCTGTCAGCTCTTCTTTGTTTTTGGCAATTTCCTGTTCACCGGTACCGATACTGACAATCTGATCAGAAAGCATGGCAAGGGTGGCATTTAGATTTCGATCTTCCAGATAATGCTGGAAAAATGTATGCAGTAATTCCTTCATCATAAGCAGCTTTCGCCTTTCACACATTTAGAAAAATCCGTCAGATATATCTGCAATGATATATACCTGGCGGATTCTGCATCATCAGTTAACTTTGATTTCCAGATAACCAAGGAGCTGGCTCATGTCATATTCAGTCATAACGCCGAGGCTTGGATCATAAAATCTGCCATCAAAGTGGATCAGGTAGTGGCAGTAAAGTCCCATACGTTCCATAAGGATGCAGCATTTGGGGAGGGTAGCCTCCTGCCCTTCTGTGTAAACAATAACATCACTGTGATCAATGCCGTAGTGGTTCAGGGCGGAAATCATGCGTCCCATGGTCCCCTGCCATTCCCTGCAGTCCATTACACTGATCACTTCTGCAATGGTCACACCGGCAAGCATGGCTACACAGGCCTGACCGCAGAGTCCGTCCCCAGGCTGGATGATGATCTGGATATTATCGATCTTGCGGATGGGATCATCAAAGCTGTAAGGACTGTTTTGATTAACCTGGATAATGCTGCCCTGTATATGAAGCAGTAATTTATGAGTGTCATCGGTGTTGATATGGGCAACATCGTCTGTAGTCAGATGGATTTTGTAAATACCCTTCTCTTCAGGAAGAAGTTCACAGGCGATGATTTTATTATCCAGAACCAGATCAGCCGGAATGACGTCACGCTGTTTGCAGACTTCCCATACATTAAAGGGAATGCGGATACTGAAAAAATTATCCTGTTTCTCTATTTTGCCATTAAAAAAATATCTCATGTATGTAGTGTGCCTCCTGTATTCCTGTAACTTATATAGTTGAATGTTTCTTATGGTTAAGAATAACAAATTTTGATACGCTTGCAAATCATTTTCAGGTGAAAACAGGCCAAGTATCTAAAAAAAAACATCTTGATAAAAAAGTAACAAAGATCAAGCCGGGAAAAAGAAAAAATTAAAAAAATTTAAAAAAGTACTTGAATTTATGATTGAAATGAGGTATTATATCCAAGTGCTCAAGCACAGAATAGTATATTGGGCTATCGCCAAACGGTAAGGCAACGGACTCTGACTCCGTCATTTCAAGGTTCGAATCCTTGTAGCCCAGCTTTGAAACCCCAAAGGAAAGACCTTTGGGGTTTTTGTTACCCGGTGCCCATAAGGAAGCTGCGGAGGCAGGTTCTGGAGGTGACAGATGACACAAAAACGTGATATACTAAGGGACATGGGTCTGCATAAAAGAAATGAAAGGGCAGACATAAGAGGAAAGGCAGAATCAGAATTTATGTACAGCTATCAGGCGAGGATCAGATACAGTGAACTGGATGAGTCCGGACATCTGAAACCGGAAGCGCTTCTGGATTATTTCCAGGACTGTTCCACATTCCAGTCAGAGGATCTGGGAGTTGGGATTGAATATTTAAGAGAGAAAAATATGGTATGGGTGCTCAGCAGCTGGCAGATCATAGTAGACAGATATCCGGTACTGGGAGAAGTGGTAACGGTAGGAACCCAGCCTTACGAATTTAAAGGGTTTATGGGTTTCCGTAACTTTGTGATGGAGGATGCATCAGGAAAGAGGATTGCCTGTGCCAATGCCCTGTTCAGCCTGATCAATATTGAAACGGCAGGTCCCATGCGTCCCACGGAGGAAATGCTGGAGAAGTATGTTCTTGGTGAAAAGATTGATATGGAATATGCACCAAGAAAGATCAGGATCCCGGATGGGGCGGTAAAGGGCGAAGAGGTTCTGATCAGACCGCATCATCTGGATACGAACCATCATGTGAATAATGGCCAGTATGTGAGGATCGCTATAGACAGCTTACAGAAGGATTGCCATATCAGCCAGCTCCGTGCAGAGTACAAGAAGCAGGTAAGGCTTCATGAGGTGTTAACTCCTTATATTGTAAGGACAGAGAAGGGTGGTTATGTGGTAGATCTGAGAAATCAGGAGAATGAAACCTGTTGTATCGTAGAGATTGAAGAGAACGGAGAAAACGCATGATAGAAGTAGGGAAAAAGCAGTTACTTACGGTAGTAAAGAAAGTGGATTTTGGTGTATATCTTTCTGACAGCCTGGATAAGGAAGCACAGGATCCGGCAGACCGGGTGCTGCTTCCGATCAAACAGGTGCCGGAGGGAACTGAGGTGGCAGACAGCCTGTCAGTTTTTATTTACAGAGATTCTGAGGACCGGCTGATAGCAACTACAAGAGAGCCCATGCTTCAGGTGGGAGGACTGGCAGTCCTTACTGTGAAGCAGGTGGGACGGATCGGTGCGTTTCTTGACTGGGGGCTGGAAAAGGATCTGTTCCTGCCCTTTAAGCAGCAGACTGCGCCTGTGAAGCCTGGAGAACAGTGTCTGGTAACTCTTTACGTAGATAAGAGCGGAAGACTGTGTGCATCCATGAAGGTCTATCATTTCCTGCGGACGGACAGTTCTTACCAGAAGGATGACAAGGTAGAGGGAATTGTTTATGAGATCAGTTCCAACTTTGGTACCTTTGTGGCGGTGGATGACTGTTTCTCTGCCCTGATCCCGAGGAAGGAACCGGCAGAAGGCATCCGCGTAGGTGACAGGATCACTGCCCGTGTGACAGAGGTGAAGGAAGATGGAAAGCTTTCCTTAAGTCTCCGCGAAAAGGCATATGTGCAGATGGGCGAGGATGCTGAAAAGCTCCTGACACTGATCCGGGAGGCAGGAGGCAGCCTTCCCATAGGGGATAAATCGGCACCGGATAAGATCAGGGAGCTGACAGGCATGAGCAAAAATGAATTCAAACGTGCCGCCGGCAATCTTTATAAGCAGAGAGTGGCAGAAATTACAGCAGACAGGATCAGCAGTTATGAACAGTAAAAAAGTAAATCTTGCGTTTCTCGTTTCAGTCATAATTTATGTAGGAGGCGTATTTGCCATCAGTGCTTTCTGCCCCTATATATTGGAAAATGTTGTCCTGAATAATCTGATCTGCGAATCCATGATGGTGCTGCCGGGATTTGTGGTATTCCTGTTTTCCGAGAAGGAGAAAGTAGAGTTTCTTTCCTTTCACAGGATAAAGACCGGTACCCTGCTGGCAGTGATCCCGTTTACCCTTTTCAGCATGCCGTTGATTTCCCTGGCAAATCTGCTGTCCCAGTTTTTTACCACAAATCGGGTGATAGAAGCCATGGAAACAACCGATATGGGACAGATCGCGTTTCTGCCATTACTCTTTTCTGCAGGTATTTTTGCTCCGTTTTGTGAAGAGCTTCTCTGCCGTGGTATTTATTACCGGGGCTATCGGAAATCAGGAAGTGCCTTCCAGGCCATGCTGCTGTCAGCGCTGTTGTTTGCCCTGATCCATATGAATGTGAATCAGGCAATTTATGCTTTTCTCATGGGGGTACTGGCGGTACTTTTGGTGGAGGCTTCAGGAAGTCTGTGGGCATCCGTTTTTTACCATGTGCTGATCAATTCCAGCCAGGTATTCCTGATGCGCATTATGATGACAGCAAATCCGGATATCTACAGTGATTCTGCAACGCAGCTTACAAATGGAACACTGGCCATGGCAGCGGGAAGCTTTCTGATCATAGCGGCGATCATGGCACCCTTTGCATGGATGATCCTTGTGTGGATGAGTAAGAATGAAAACCGCAGGGGCGTGCTGATGGAGATTCTTGAGAAGCGGAAGGAAAAGAAGGAGAAAATGATTTCTGTACCGTTAGTGCTGGCAGTTCTGTTCTGCATCATAATGATCATATATACGGAGATCGTAGGATAAAAATTCCCCACAGACCATATGATCTGTGGGGATCAGGTTCCCTAAATAAGAACGTCAATATTGCTTCCTACCGAAGGATTCACAGACAGCTCCATGGAACGGTCCATCATCTGAATCATGCCTGCGCCTGCCGATTCTGCATCGTCGAGAGATTTGCTCAGCATGGCAGTTCCAACCTGGTTTAAAAGCCTGCTGCTGGACAAGGCTGTAGATAATTCGGGAATATTCATAACGACACCATCCTTTCTCCGTATCGTGGATTGCATTTCTTTTGCCTCTATAGTATAGCACATATTTCCCATAAATAAAACAGGAAATCATTTTGTTTATCTTGTATAAGGAAAAAACAGGATTTTTTTGAGAAAAAACATGAATAAGTTCAATAGTCATCCGAGATTCCCGTTTTGTAAACGAGTTTCACATTTTGAAAGCGACCTGCAAATTTTGTACCCGACTTTCCACTTTTG